>NZ_JAOEEE010000014.1:0-119398 GCF_029837675.1 Pseudomonas sp. GD04015
AATGAACCACCTGTACCGTACCGGCGCCACGGCGCTGCTCGCCACCGTCCTCGCCTTCGGCCTGGGCGGTTGCGGCGAGAAGGAGGAAACCCGGCAGTCGCTGGAGCCGGTGGCCTTCCACGCCAGCGACGAATGCCACGTCTGCGGCATGGTCATCGCCGACTTCCCCGGGCCCAAGGGCCAGGCCGTGGCGAAGAACGGGGTGAAGAAGTTCTGCTCCACCGCCGAGATGCTCGGCTGGTGGCTGCAGCCGGAGAACCGACACCTCGACGCCAAGCTGTACGTGCACGACATGGGCCGCAGCGTCTGGGAACACCCGGACGACGAGCACCTGATCGACGCGACCAGCGCCTACTACGTGATCGGCACCTCGCTCAAGGGCGCCATGGGTGCGTCGCTGGCCAGCTTCGCCAGCGAGCAGCAGGCGCAGCAACTGGCCGCCGAACACGGCGGCCGCGTGCTGCGCTTCGCGGAGATCGACCAAGCGCTGCTGCAGGAGGCGGCCAACCTGCAACATGGCGCCGCCCCGGCGCATGGCCACGGTCACGCGGGCCACTGACCCGCCGTTCAACCCAACGAGGTACGCGAAATGATGGGTCTCAGCGTCTGGAAAATCCTGATCATCGCCCTGCTGGTCGCCATGCTGTTCGGCACCAGCCGCCTGCGCAGCCTGGGCTCGGACCTGGGCAGCGCGATCAGCGGCTTCCGCAAGTCGATGCGCGAGGGAGAGGAAGATACGAAGCGGATGAAGTAGTAGCGCACCCCCCACCCCTTGTGGGAGCGGCCTTGGCCGCGATGCTTTTCTGCTGGTTCTATTTGCGGCCAAGGCCGCTCCCACAATTGAAACTCTTGCTGGCTTGTCCGCGAACAAGCCCCCCTCTGTGCTATACCGAAACACCCGCTTTTCCCTGAGGCAAAGGAATGCCCGCCGAATCCCACCGCCTGCGTCTTGGCCGCCATTCGGAGCCGGCCGCCCCTACCTGCTGACCACCACCACCCATCAGCGCCAGCCATTCTTCAGCGACTTCCATCTGGGTCGCCTGCTCGTAACGGAATTACGCGCCGCCAACGATGACGGTTGGGTCACTTCGCTGGCCTGGGTGGTGATGCCCGATCACCTGCACTGGCTGGTCGAACTGCGCGACCGCCCGCTGGACAGGCTCATGCGGCGGGTCAAGAACAACAGCTCGCGACACATCAATCGGAGCATCGGATGCTCGGGTGTGCTCTGGCAGCAGGGTTTCCATGACCGGGCCGTGCGCCGGGAGGAAGACCTTCGAGCGGTTGCCCGCTACATCATTGCCAATCCATTGCGGGCGGGCCTTGTGGAGCATATTGGCGATTATCCGCTTTGGGATGCCTGCTGGCTCTGAGGCCATAGGCTGGAAGAGCTTCGCGGACAAGTCCGCTCCCACAATTACAAACACCATCCTCTGTAGGGGCTGCCTTTGTGGGAGCGGCCTTGGCCGCGAACTTAATCGCGTACCAACCTGAAGCCCAGATTGCTCGGCGGCACCCCCACCGAGCAGGCGCCACTGACGGGATCGCGCACGAAGTCGGACAGGCCGCTTGGATGTTGCCCGGCGGCAACGCGGATGCCGCAGAACTCGCCCTGGCCGACGCAGCTGTCGGTCCATTCCCAGACATTGCCGGCCACGTCGAGCAGGCCGTTACCATTGCGACCCTGGCTGCCGAACGCCAGCGGACGCGGGTCCAGCGGCTTGCGCCGGGACTCGCGGTCGTACTCCGCCAGCCAGCGCTGCGCCGGGTTGCGGGCATCGTCGAAGACCTGTGGCGGCTCGTCCTCGAAGGCCTCGCCGGCGGCCAGCACCCACTCGGCGTAGCGGGGTAGGCGATGCGTCACGCCCGTGCGCCGGGTCATCCACTGGGCGTAGGCGCTGGCATCCAGCCAGCTGATGCCCACCGCCGGCAGGTCGGCCGACGCGGCCTCGCGCAACGCGCCGTCCAGGGGCATGCAGGCCTGCGCCGCGACGCACGCCGCGTACTCCGCCTGGCTGACCTGGCGGCGCATGATCGCGAAGCCGTCGCTGCGTTCCTCGATGGCGGCACCGCTGGCGTCGACGGCCTGGTAATGGGCGGTGCCGGCGGCGATCCGCACCCATTCGCTCTCGTCGATGCCGGTGGCCGGCGAACAGCCGCCGAGCACCAGCAACCCGCCTGCCAGCAGCGCTCTCATCGCCATCGCCCCTACTGGGAAGTGATCGGGCCAGGAGCCTTGATCTGCTTCATCAGGTCGTCGTTCCACTCGCCCTCGACCTTGACGTGGCCCGCGGCGCCCAGCTCCATCGCCTCGATCAGGTTGTGGTTGACGTAGGCGTACACTCCAGGCTGCTTGAAGGTGTACAGCGCCGCGCCCGCCGAGCCGCCACGGATGAACCAGGTCTCCAGGTTCTTCTCCGGCGCGTTGGCGAACTTGCCGGTCTCCCAGACCCAGTCGCCGTGGCCGCCGATCAGGTGCGGGCGGGTGTCGCGGTTGGCCTGGGAGTGGATGAACAGCACGGTCTCGCCGACCTTGGCGGTCATGGCGTTCTCGCCGGTCAGCGAACCCACCTTGCCGTTGAACACCACATGGGTCGGGGTCAGGGTGCGCATCACGTCGCGGGTGTCGGCGTAGCTGGAGGCGAGGTCCGGGTAATCCTTGTACTTGCCGTCGGCGTCCTTCGGGATGTACAGGTCGAACTCGCCGATGGTGTAGGCGCGGTCGTAGTGCAGCGGCTTGCCGTCCGGGTCCTTCAGGCCTTCGCGCGGCAGCACCATCAGGGTGCCGCTCATGCCGGCGACCACGTGCCAGGCGACCATGCCTTCCGGCGCGCAGTGGTAGACGAAGGTGCCGCTGCGGTCGGCCTTGAAGCGCAGCACCGCCTCCTCGCCCGGGGCCACCTGGGTCAGCTTGGCGCCGCCCAGCGCGCCGGTGGCGGCGTGGAAGTCGATGTTGTGCGGCATGGCGTTGGTGGCGGGGTTGACCAGGGTCAGCTCCACGTAGTCGCCCTCGTGCACCACCATGGTCGGGCCGGGCATGGAGCCGTCGAAGGTCATCGCCTGCAGGGTGGTGCCCTGGTTGTCGATCACCACCTTCTTCTCCTGGATGACCATGCGGAACTGCACGACCTTGGGCTTGCTGGTGGTGGCCTGCTCGTGGGCATGCACCTGCGGCGGCGCGACCAGATCGACCTTGACCCGCTGCAGGCCGTCGGTGGTGTCCGCGAGCAGCGAGGTGCTGGAGAAGCACAGGGCGATGGCGCTGGCGATCAGCAGGGGTTTGAAAGCTTTCATGGCGTCTTCCCTTTTTAGGTTGGCTGACACCATTGCAGGGCATCGCGACGCCGGCTTCTTTGTCCTGGGACAAAGAAGGGGTGGGCAGCGACAACATACCGCACCGGTGCAGGCGAGCGGCGCGCTACGATCAGCTCATCCGCTGCATTGCCCCAATCTGGTGCCCTATGCCACCCGAGTTCGAGCTGATAGCACGCCTGCCTCTGTTCTCGCCACTGAGCGACAGCGAGCTCAGGGAAGCGCTGGCGCACGCGCAGGAATGCCACTTCCTCAAGGGCGAATTCGTCTTCCAGCAGGGCGAGCCCGCCCGGCATTTCTTTTTCCTGCTCGGCGGCCACCTGCAGATATCCCAGCTGACCTCGGCCGGCGAGCGCGTGGTGGTGCGCTACGTGTGCAGCGGCGAGCTGTTCGGCATCGCCCGGGCCATGGCGATGAGCCATTTCCCGGCGTCCGCCGTCGCCGTGGAGGACAGCTGCGCGCTGCGCTGGCCCTCGGCCCAGTGGGAGCCGCTGAGCCGGGTCTGCACGCACCTGACCGAACACGTGGTGCAGGCCGTCGGCAAGCGCCTGCAGGATGCCCACCAGCGCATCCGCGAGCTGTCCACCGAGCGCGTCGAGCAGCGCCTAGCGCATGCCCTGCTACGCTTGGCGCAGCAGTTCGGGCGCAGCACGGCCACTGGCGTCAGCATCGATTTCCCGCTGTCGCGACAGAACCTCGCGGAGATGACCGGCACCACCCTGCACACCGTCAGCCGCCTGCTCAGCGCCTGGAAGGAGCGCGGACTGCTCGAACTGGGGCGCCAGCACGTGGCGCTGCTCGACCTGGACGGCATCGCCCGCTACGCCGAACCACCGGAGAACGACCATGCTCGATAACACCATCCCGACCCGGATGATCGCCACCTCGGGCGGCCAGGACCCGACCATGGGGCTGCACCGCGTGCACCACCAGATCCTGCGCAGCCACCACCTGTTCGAGCCGATGTCCGACGAGCAGCTGGACGAACTGCTCGCCGACAGCCAGCTGCTCAACCTGGACAGGGGCGACATCCTGTTCATGCAGGGCGAGCCGGCGCACGCGTTCTTCTTCGTCATCGCCGGTGCGGTGAAGATCTACCGCCTGACGCCGGACGGCCAGGAGAAGGTGTTCGAGGTCATCGGCGAGCGGCAGACCTTCGCCGAAGCGATGATGCTGATGGACACCCCCGACTACGTGGCCTCGGCCCAGGCGCTCGGCCCGGTGCAGCTGTACCGCTTCTCCAACACCACCTACATGCGCCTGCTGCAGGGCAACTCGCGGCTGACCTTCGCCCTGCTCGGCAAGCTGTGCATCCGCCTGCACCAGCGCATCAACGAGATCGAGACGCTGTCGCTGAAGAACGCCACCCACCGCGTGGTGCGCTACCTGCTCACCCAGCTGGCGCGCAGCCAGAGCGAGGAACCGGAACTGGAGCTGCCGATGGCCCGGCAGCTGATCGCCGGACACCTGTCGATCCAGCCGGAAACCTTCTCGCGGATCATCCGCCGCCTGATCGACGAAGGCATCATCACCCAGCAGGCGAAGGTCATCCGCATCCTCGATCGCCAGCGCCTCGAGCAGTTCGAGTAGCGCCATGGCCACGCGCACCTGCCTGTACTGCCAGCGCTCGCAGCCGGAGCAGGCGGTCGCCTGCGACGGTTGCGGCATGCCCCTGCCCACCGACCGTCCCCAGCAGCGCCGGCAGCGGCGCTTCCTCTGGTTCTGCGTCGCGCTCTCGGTGTTCTGCCTGGCGATGATGCTGTGGCTGCCGCGCAGCCTGTAATCCGCGGCGGCCTACCTGTCCTGAGCTATTCGATCTCGAACAGTCCGTCGCGGATATGCGCGCCGGACAGACGCTGGCGGATGTCGTCGTCGATGCGTGCATCCTCCGGCGGGTAGAGCATCACCTGGCGATAGGCGTTGACCCGGTTGATCTCCTCGCCGAGGTAGTGCCAGACCACCCGGGTACAGGCCGGGGTACGCCGGTCGCCGCTGGAAACGCCGGTCTTCAGGCCGTTGAGGCGGGTGATGCGGCTCTTGAAGCTGGGGATGAGGATGGTCTGGCTCATCTCGTTGCCGGTGAGCGACTCGTAGTCGATGAGGAACAGCCGGTCCTGCAGGTAAAAGGCCGCGCCCAGATAGCGGCAGCGCACCCAGTCCTCGGCGTCGCCGCCCCGCGCGCGCTCCTGCCTCTCCTGGCGCTCGAACACGTAATTGCCGCGCTCTTCGCGCAGGTGCACCAGCGACAGCAGCACCTGGCCCGGTACCGACATGCAGTTGGAATACTCGAAGTAGTAGCCGCAGTAGCGTGCCAGCGAACTGGAGTGCTCGCGCAGCGGGGCGAACAGTTCCAGCAGGGGATCGCTGGCGGCCTGCGCCTGGGCGCGGTCGGCGCGCACGCCGAGCAGCCGGGCGAACTGCTCCGGCGGCAGCATCAGCTCGTAGTCCTCGACGCCGAAGAAGTCGCAGATGCGCTTGAGGTTGTAGGGCGTGGGGCGGCTCTGGCCGCCAAGGTACTTGTTGAACTGGGCCCGGTTGATCGCCAGCTTGCGGCATACCTCCGCGATGGACCGGTAGTGGCTGCAGAGCAGCTTGAGGTTGTTGCCGAGGGCGTGCGACACGGGCCTCTCCTGATGATGCGCGCGGCGCGAGTCTAGCACCGACGCCGGTCAGCCAAGCGGGGCGAACACCGACCAGCCGATCCGCGCGCTGAGGGCCTCCAGGGTCGCCATGCCGGCCAGGGAATTGCCGGCGGCGTTCAGCTCCGGCGACCACACGCACAGGCTGAAACGCCCCGGCACCACCGCGACGATGCCGCCACCGACACCGCTCTTGCCTGGCAGGCCGACCCGGTAGGCGAAGTTGCCGGCTTCGTCGTACAGACCGCTGGTCGCCATGATGGCGTTGACCTGCTGGGTCTGCCGCGCCGTCAGCACCCGCTCGCCGCTGCGCGGGCAGATGCCCTGGTTGGCCAGAAAGGCGCAGGCGCGGGCCAGGTCCACGCAGCTCATGGCCATGGCGCAATGGTGGAAGTAGCTGCGCAGCACCGTTTCGACCTCGTTGTGGAAATTGCCGAAGGCCTGCATCAGGTAGGCCGCCGCAGCGTTGCGCGCGCGGTGCTGGTATTCCGACTCGGCGACCCGCTCGTCCGACACCAGCAGCGGGTTGCCGGACAGGCGGCGCACGAGGTCACGCATGGACAGTGTCGGCGCGGCGAAGCGCGACTGGTTGATGTCGCAGATCACCAGGGCGCCGGCGTTGATGAACGGATTACGCGGGCGGCCACGCTCGAACTCCAGTTGCACCAGCGAGTTGAACGGCTGGCCGGACGGCTCGTGCCCCAGGCGCAGCCAGATGTCTTCGCCGCAACGCTGGATGGCCTGCACCAGGCTGAACACCTTGGAAATGCTCTGGATCGAGAACGCTTCGGCGGCATCGCCGGCCTGCCACAGACTGCCATCCACGCCCTGCACGGCGATGCCCAGGCGATCGGCCGGCACCTCGGCCAGCGCAGGGATGTAGTCGGCCAGCTCGCCCTGGCCCAGCAGCGGGCGCACCTGGTCCAGGATTTCGTTCAGCAGTGCCTGCATGCTCGGCTTCTCCATAGGCGTGTGCCGACATAGACGCACATGTGCGGCGCATCATCACAGTTGTGTCGGGCCAGCTCGAAACACGCATGACAGACGGCTCGGTGCCTGTGCGGGTGAGTGCCCGATTGTGACGCTAGAGACGCTTTTTGAGCGCCAACTCGCGTCATATCGCCACAGTCCGCGAAATTGCCCGGGGTGGACGCCGGGTCGACCATGCCCGTCCACGGCAGCGCCGTGTTCTTCCGTCCAGTCGAACAATAAGAATCGAGGTCCTCGCCATGCTGGAAATGCTCAACGATTTCCTGTCCGGAAAACTGCTGATCGTGCTGATCGTGGGTCTGGGCAGCTACTTCACCCTCCGCTCGCGCTTCGTCCAGTTCCGCCACTTCGGCCACATGTTCAGCGTGTTCAAGGACTCGATCCGTGGCAGCGCCGGCCAGCTGAGTTCGTTCCAGGCCCTGATGCTGAGCCTCGCCGGCCGCGTCGGCGCCGGCAACATCGCCGGCGTGGGCGTCGCCGTGACCCTCGGCGGCCCGGGCGCGGTGTTCTGGATGTGGGTGACCGCCCTGGTCGGCATGTCCAGCAGCTTCTTCGAGTGCACCCTGGCCCAGGCCTACAAGCGCGCCGACGGCGACGGCCTGTACCGCGGCGGCCCGGCCTACTACATCCAGCACGGCCTGAAGCTGCGCTGGATGGCGCTGACCTTCGCCGTGCTCCTGCTGGTCACCTACGGCTTCGCCTTCAACGGCCTGCAGTCGTTCACCGTGACCCACTCGCTGGAGAACGCCTTCGGCTTCCCGGTGCACTACACCGGCCTGGCCCTGGCCGTGCTGCTGGGCCTGGTGTTCATCGGCGGGATCAAACGCATCGCCGCCGTCTCCGACCTGCTGGTGCCGGTCAAGACCCTGGCCTACATCGCCGTGACCCTGTACGTGATCGTCAGCCAGATCGAACTGGTGCCGGACATGCTGGTGACCATCGTCAAGAGCGCCTTCGGCCTGGAGCCAGCCTTCGCCGGCCTGCTCGGCAGCGCCATCGTGATGGGTGTGAAGCGCGGCGTGTTCGCCAACGAGGCGGGCCTCGGCAGCGCGCCCAACGTGGCCGCCGTGGCCGCGGTCAAGCACCCGGTGGCCCAAGGCGTGGTACAGGCCTTCAGCGTGTTCCTCGACACCTTCGTGATCTGCACCTGCACCGCCCTGCTGATCCTGCTGTCCGGCTTCTACACCCCGGGCTTCGAGGGCGACGGCATCGTCCTCACCCAGAACTCGCTGGCCGCCGTGGTCGGCGACTGGGGCCGGATCTTCGTCAGCGTGGCACTGAGCCTGTTCGTGTTCACCTGCATCCTCTACAACTACTACCTCGGCGAGAACGCCCTGCAGTTCCTCGTCGGCCGCGGCCGCACCCCGCTGCTGGTGTATCGCGGCCTGGTGCTGGCGCTGATCTTCTGGGGCTCGATGCAGAACCTGGGCACCGTGTTCGCCTTCGCCGACATCACCATGACCTGCCTGGCCTTCGTCAACCTGGCCGCCCTGGCCATGCTGATCAAGGTCGGCCTGCGCCTGATGCGCGACTACGACCGCCAGCGCGCCGCCGGCATCGCCACCCCGGTGTTCGATCCGAAGGACTTCGCCGACCTGGACCTCGACCCCGTCGCCTGGCCGGCCAACCCGCAGCCAGCCAGCGCCGACGAGCACGTCGCCCTGAGCCACAGCCTGCACCAGCGCTGAGTCATCCGGTGTAATAAAAAGGGGGCGCGCAGCCCCCTTTTTGTTTGCCCTGCCTCGGCGCCCACGCCGTTACACTCGGGCTATCCAGACCCGTACCGCTACTGTTGGAATAAGCGCATGACTCCTTCGCAGAACCTGCTGGTGCTCTACACCGGCGGCACCATCGGCATGGAAATGAGCGAGTCGGGCCTCGCCCCGGCGTCCGGCTTCGAGGCGCGGCTGAAGGCCGAACAGGCCCTGCACCCGGAGCGCCCCGCGCCGGCCTGGCGCTTCCGCGAGCTGTCGCCACCCATCGACAGCGCCAACATGCGCCAGGCCAACTGGCTGGCGATGCGCGATGCCATCGTCCAGGCGGTGGACGAGGAAGGCTTCGACGCCGTGCTGCTGCTGCACGGCACCGACACCCTGGCCTACAGCGCCGCGGCGCTGAGCTTCCTGCTGCTGGGCATCCAGGTGCCAATCGTGCTGACCGGCTCCATGCTCCCGGCCGGCGCCGCCGGCAGCGACGCCTGGCCCAACCTGTTCGGCGCCCTGGCCGCGCTCGACCAGGGCTGCCTGCCGGGCGTGCACCTGTATTTCGACGGCCACCTGCTGCACGGCGCCCGCGCCAGCAAGATGAAAAGCGAGGCCTTCGACGCCTTCGTCACCATGGCCAGGCCACGCCACGGCGTGCACGAAGAGACGCTCCCCGCCGCCCTGCACTACCGCCAGCCGCGCCGCGAAGTGACGCTGGCCGTGCAACCGCTGTTCCCCGGGCTCACCGCCACCCAGTTGCAAGCCGCCCTGGCGAACGGCGTCGAAGCCCTGCTGCTGGAATGCTACGGAAGCGGCACCGGTCCCTCGGACGACCCGGCGATACTCGCCGCCCTGCGCGAGGCCCGCGAACGAGGCGTGGTGCTGGCCGCCATCAGCCAGTGCCCGCTGGGCCACGTGGACTTCGAGGTCTACGCCGCCGGCAGCGCCCTCGCCGAGGCCGGCCTGGTCAGCGGCGGCGGCATGACCCGGGAGGCCGCGCTGGGCAAGCTGTTCAGCCTGCTCGGCGCGGGCCTGCCCCGATCAGAAGTCGAGCGGCTGTTCGCTCATGATCTTTGTGGGGAAATGGCGGACTGAGGGACGTTGACGAGGCCGGAGATGGCTGCGGAAATGGTTTCCCGCCTGGATCGTCTCGTCAGACGGAAAGCTCGCGCCGGCGCCTGTCCGCATCGGTGTCGCTCGGTTCCTGCCGGGCGAATCGGGCAGCGATTCGCGCGCCGCGCCGACGCAACGGGGTTTCCACCAGGCGATAGTTCAGCTCGCTGAGCAGCAGGATCAACAGGCCGGCCGTCAGGACGTAGGGATAGAAGAAGGTCTCGTCCACCGTCTGCCCCGGCGCCAGCCACCTCCAGATCTGCCGGGTCAGGGAGAAGGCCGGGATGTGGATCAGATAGATCGCATAGGATCGCGAACCCAACCAGGCGAATATCCCCCGCAGCGGCGAGAACAGGAACAGGTCGTCGTCATAGGACGCCACCCAGACCAGCAATATGCTGAGCAAGGCCACCAGGCTCATGCGGTGCGATGCGATCTTCAGCACGTCCGAGCCCAGCAGGCCCATGAACGGGACGACGACCAGCAGGAGCAGGGTTCCCTTCGCCGGTAGCCGCTGGAGGAAGACGGGGCGCGCCAGGGCATAGGTCGGATGGCGGCTCCAGATCGCCAGCAGCACGCCGAGCAACAGGCCATCGCAGCGGAACACCATCATGGCCAGGGTACGCTCGGTCACCAGCTGCCAGACCACGATCAGCAGCAGGACCGGCACCAGCCAGCGGCGCAGCAGCAGGACCGCCAGGGGCAGCAGCAGGTAGAACTGCTCCTCGAGCGACAGGGTCCAGTAGACGAAGCTCGCACCGTACTCGCTGCGCCCGAACGTCTCCAGAAAGCGCAGGTTGGCGACCTGCAGCACCCCGGCCACCGTCGCCTCGATGTTGGCCCGGACGCTGCCGAACAATCCCGACTCCCGAAACACCACCGCCGCGACCAGGATCAGGGCCAGCCACAACCAGGCCGAGGGCAGGAGGCGCCAGGCACGGCGCAGCCAGAACGCCAGCGTGATGCGGAAGGCATCGATGCCGTCGCGACTGGCCTGCAATTGCGGCAGCAGGCTGCGCGCGATCACGAAGCCGGATATGGCGAAGAACAGATCGACGCCCACCCAGCCGCCGAAGTACACCGTCAGCCGCTCCAGGCCGGGCGAACTCCAGGGCAGCAGGTTGCCCACGGCGTGATGCACCACCACGGCCATTACGGCCACGGCGCGCAGGATTTCGATGTCGAGGATGCGTCCCTTGCTCATTCGCTCTGACTCAGGCCACGGGCTCACGCACGATGATGACCTGGCCCTCCACAAGGCCGCAGGCCGCTATCAAGACGCGCATTGTAATCGTCATTGCAAGCCGCCTGCGGTAAAGGCACCAGCGTATTCGCCTGCAATTTCGGCGTGCATAGCATCAGCATTTGCGAATAGCTGCAAGCTGCGCGGCACGCCAATGGCGGGTGACCTCCCGGTCAGTCACAAACGGATGCCTGTCTGGAGCGCGTCACCGGCCTCGGCCCTGTGCAACTCCTTGAGTTTCACGTAGTTCGCCGCGCTGTAGGCGAAGAAGGCGCGCTCCTTGTCGGTCAGCGGGCGGGCCTGTTTCACCGGGCTGCCGACGTACAGGTAGCCGCTCTCCAGCACTTTGCCCGGCGGCACCAGGCTGCCGGCGCCGATCACCACCTCGTCCTCGACCACCGCGCCGTCCATCACGATGCTGCCCATGCCGACCAGGATGCGGCTGCCGAGCGTGCAGCCGTGCAGGGTGACGTTGTGACCGACGGTCACGTCTTCTCCGACGATCAGCGGGTAGCCGTCCGGGTTGAACGGGCCGGCGTGGGTGATGTGCAGCACGCTGCCGTCCTGCACGCTGGTGCGGGCGCCGATGCGGATGCGGTGCATGTCGCCACGCACCACGGCCATCGGCCAGACCGAGGCATCCTCACCCAGTTCCACGTCGCCGAGGACCACGGCGCTGGCGTCGACGAACGCCCGTGCGCCCAGTTGCGGGACTTTGCCCTGGTAACTGCGAATCGCCACGATAGTCTCCTTCAGGCTGCGGTTTGCCGGGATTGTAATTAACATTCGGATCATTCCGGTTGTGAAAGGTCGCTCGCGACCCCATAACCTCTCTTCGAATCCGCGTCCAAAGGTGCCTTGCCGTGACCGCAGCCAACCCCCTCCTGCAGGACTTCGACCTGCCGCCCTACTCGCTGATCAAGCCCGAACACGTCGAGCCGGCCGTCGACCAGATCCTCGCCGACAGCCGCGCGGCCATCGCCGAGCTGCTCAAGACTCAGGCCGGCAGCCCGAGCTGGGACGGTCTGGTGCTCGCCCTGGACGAGCTGGGTGCGCGCCTCGGCCGTGCCTGGAGCCCGGTCAGCCACCTCAATGCGGTATGCAACAACGCCGAGCTGCGCAACGCCTACGAGGCCTGCCTGCCCAAGCTGTCCGAATACTGGACCGAGATGGGCCAGAACAAGCCGCTGTTCGAGGCCTACGACGCGCTGGCCAAGAGCCCGGCCGCCGCAGGCTTCGACGTGGCGCAGCAGACCATCCTCGAACACGCCCTGCGCGACTTCCGCCTGAGCGGGATCGACCTGCCGGCCGAGCAGCAGAAGCGCTACGGCGAGATCCAGATGAAGCTCTCCGAGCTGGGCAGCCGCTTCTCCAACCAGCTGCTCGACGCCACCCAGGCCTGGACCAAGCACATTACCGATGAGGCGGCCCTGGCCGGCCTCACCGACTCGGCCAAGGCGCAGATGGCCCAGGCGGCGCAGGCCAAGGAGCTGGACGGCTGGCTGATCACCCTGGAGTTCCCCAGCTACTACGCGGTGATGACCTACGCCGACGACCGCGCCCTGCGCGAAGAGGTCTACACCGCCTACTGCACCCGTGCCTCCGACCAGGGCCCGAACGCCGGGCAGAACGACAACGGCCCAGTGATGGAGCAGATACTCGACCTGCGCCAGGAACTGGCCCGGCTGCTCGGCTTCGCCCACTACAGCGAGCTGAGCCTGGCCAGCAAGATGGCCGAGAGCACCGACCAGGTGCTGCACTTCCTGCGCGACCTGGCCGTGCGCAGCAAGCCCTTCGCCGCCCGGGACCTGGACGAACTCAAGGCCTTCGCCGCCGAGCAGGGCGTCAGCGACCTGCAGAGCAGGGACGTCGGCTACTACAGCGAGAAGCTGCGCCAGCAGCGCTACAGCATCTCCCAGGAGGAAGTGCGCGCCTGGTTCCCGATCGACAAGGTGCTGTCCGGCCTGTTCGCCATCGTGCAGAAGCTCTACGGCATCGAGATCGCCGAGCTGAAGGACTTCGACACCTGGCACCCGGACGTGCGCCTGTTCGAAATCCGCGAGAACGGCCAGCACGTCGGCCGCTTCTTCTTCGACCTCTACGCCCGCGCCAACAAGCGCGGCGGCGCCTGGATGGACGGCGCCCGCGACAAACGCAAATCGGCGCAAGGTGAACTGATCAGCCCGGTGGCCAACCTGGTGTGCAACTTCACCCCTGCCGTCGGCGGCAAGCCGGCGCTGCTGACCCACGACGAGGTCACCACCCTGTTCCACGAATTCGGCCACGGCCTGCACCACCTGCTGACCCGGGTCGAGCACGCCGGCGCCTCCGGCATCAATGGCGTGGCCTGGGATGCGGTCGAACTGCCGAGCCAGTTTATGGAGAACTGGTGCTGGGAGCCCGAGGGCCTGGCGCTGATCTCCGGCCACTACGAGACCGGCGAGCCGCTGCCCCAGGCGCTGCTGGACAAGATGCTGGCGGCGAAGAACTTCCAGTCCGGCCTGATGATGGTGCGCCAGCTGGAATTCAGCCTGTTCGACTTCGAACTGCACGCCACCCACGGCGACGGCCGTAGCGTGCTGGAGGTGCTGGAGGGCGTGCGCGACGAGGTGGCGGTGATCCGTCCGCCAGCCTTCAACCGCTTCGCCAACAGCTTCGCGCACATCTTCGCCGGCGGTTACGCAGCCGGTTACTACAGCTACAAGTGGGCGGAAGTACTGTCCGCCGACGCCTTCTCCAGGTTCGAGGAGGAAGGCGTGCTCAACCCGGCCACCGGCCGCGCCTTCCGCGAGGCCATCCTGGCCCGCGGCGGCTCCCAGGAGCCGATGGTGCTGTTCGTCGACTTCCGCGGCCGCGAGCCGTCCATCGACGCCCTGCTGCGCCACCTCGGCCTGAGCCGGGAGGCGGCATGAGCGAGCCGAAGAAGCGCTTCATCGCCGGCGCCGTGTGCCCGGCGTGCAGCGCCATGGACACCATCAAGATGTGGGACGAAGATGGCACGCCACACCGCGAATGCGTGGCCTGCGGCTATGCCGACACCCTCAACGCCCAGGGCCAGTCGGTGCCGAAGGAACTCGGCACCCGGGTCAACCAGGGCGCGCCCAAGCCGGCGGCGAACAAGGGGCAGACGGTGCAGTTCTTCCCCAATCCCAAACTGAAGAAGGACTGATCGGCTTCACCGCGCCTGCCTGCGGAAGAACTCGCCGGGCGTCGCGCCGAACTGCTGGCGGAAGGCGGCGATGAAGGCCGACAGGGAGTCGTAGCCGCAGGCCAGAGCCACGTCGGTGACCCGCTCGCCGCGCTCCAGCGGGGCCAGGGCATCGAGCAGGCGCTGCCGCTGGCGCCACAGGCGGAAGCTCAGGCCGGTGTCGCGCAGGAACAGCCGGCTCAGGGTCCGCTCGGACACGCCCAGGCGCGCGCTCCACTCACCCAACCCCAGGTGCTGGTGGTCCGGGTCGGCCAGGCCGGCGCACACGGCGCGCAGGCGTTCGTCGCGCGGCAACGGCAGGGACAGGTCGACCGGCGGCGCGACGCGCAGCTGATCCAGCAGCACGGCGGCCAGGCGACCGGGGGCGCCGGCCTCGTCATATTCCGCCGGCAGGGCGCTGAAGCCGTCGATCAGCTCGCGCAGCAGCGGGCTGACCGCCAGCACCCGGCAATCCTCCGGGCCCCAGGGCACCACGGCACAGGCGATGTACAGGCTGCGCATCTCGGTGCCGGGTGAGCTGAACACCCGGTGCTCGACACCGGCCGGCACCCACACCGCCCGTTGCGGCGGGGCGAGGAAGCGGGCGCTGGCGGTCTGCACCTCCAGCACCCCGGCGATGGCGTAGGACAGCTGCACCCAGGGATGGCTGTGGACGAAGGTCAGCGCCCGGTTGGGCAGCGACTCCACCCGCCCGTACAGCGGCCGGGGCAGGCTGCGCAGGCCGGGCACTTCGCGCTGCACCACATCGTCTTGTCCGTTTGGCGACATTGGCTGGCTCTTTGGCGTTAGTCGGCAATGTCCGGTCACGATAAGTTGGCCCTCCCCGTACCGCAAGCCGAGTCCGCCATGCTGCGCCGCTTCCTCCCCGACCCGTTCACCCAGGCCCTGCTCGCCGTGGTCCTGGCCGCCAGCCTGCTGCCGGCTCGGGGCCAGGTAGCGCTGGCGTTCGACTGGATCACCAACCTGGCCATCGCCCTGCTGTTCTTCCTCCACGGCGCCAAGCTGTCGCGCCAGGCGATCATCGCCGGCGCCGGGCACTGGCGGCTGCACCTGCTGGTGTTCGCCTGCACCTTCGTCGCCTTTCCCCTGCTCGGCCTGGCGCTGCGGCCGCTGCTGACGCCGCTGGTCGGCCCCGAGCTGTATCTCGGCATGCTCTACCTGTGCGCCCTGCCGGCCACCGTGCAATCGGCCATCGCCTTCACCTCGCTGGCGCGCGGCAACGTGCCGGCGGCGATCTGCAGCGCCGCGGCATCCAGCCTGTTCGGCATCTTCCTCACCCCGCTGCTGGTGGCGCTGCTGATGGACGTGCACGGCGACGGCGGCTCGACTCTCGACGCCATCGGCAAGATCACCGTGCAACTGCTGATCCCATTCGTCGCCGGCCAGGTCGCGCGGCGCTGGATCGGCGCCTGGGTCGAGCGCAACCGGCAATGGCTGCGTTTCGTCGACCAGGGTTCGATCCTGCTGGTGGTCTACGTGGCCTTCAGCGCCGCGGTGGTCGAAGGGCTCTGGCACCAAGTGCCGCTGCCAGCCCTGGCCGGTCTGGTGGTGGCCTGCTGCGCGCTGCTGGCCCTGGCGCTGCTCATCGCCCATGGCGCGGCCCGGCTGTTCGGCTTCGACCTGGAAGACCGCATCACCATCCTGTTCTGCGGCTCGAAGAAGAGCCTCGCCACCGGCGTGCCGATGGCCCAGGTGCTGTTCGCCGGCAGCAGCCTCGGCCTGCTGATCCTGCCGCTGATGCTGTTCCACCAGATCCAGCTGATGGTCTGCGCCGTGCTGGCCCAGCGCTACGCCCGGCGACCGGAGTCGATCACCGAGCTGATGGGCCGGGTCGACCCCTAGCCCGCAGGACGCCTCTGCGCTACCGTGCCGGCGGCTATCGAGGAGTCAGGGACGATGAAGGGATATTCATGGCACGGCCTGGGCGGCGCGATGTTGCTCGCGGCATCACTGGGCGCCGCCGCCGAGGACTTCGGCCCGTCGATCTACGCCGGCATGAACGCGCGCTTCGACCCCGCCACGGAGGCGCGCTACCGCCAGCCCGAGGCGGAACTGCGCCTGCTGCTGGCGCACCAGGGCGCAAACACCCGGACCAACCACTTCTGCCTGCTGGGCTACCGCTGGCCCCACGGCCTCGAGTTCGTCTCGGTGCACTGGCGCGAGGGGCGGATGATCCTGCGCTGGCATGGCGGTACGGACTGGGCCGAGGACCTCCTGGTGTCGGTGGTGGGCCAGGGCATCGACCTGGAAACTGGCGTGATCGACGCCGACGATGTCGGTGGCAGCACCTTCCTGGTCACCAAGCGCGGCGCCGAAGGCACGCTCGAGGACTGCCGCCGCCACGGCCGCGAATACGTGATCGGGCCCTTCACGCCTCCGCCGCCGGTCGAAGAGGAGTAACCGCCGCTGGCGTACGGGGGCAAATCCGAATACTGTTCATGTATACAGTATTCGGAGCGTTTTCCATGTCCGTCACCTTGCCGCCCCGTGGCCGCGGCACCGCCAGCAATCCGCACAACCGTTTCGCCCCCACCCGCAGCGAGAACGAGGACGACGGCTGGTTCCAGGACGAGACGCCGCCCTGCCGCGCCACCGAGGTGCGCGTCGAGCGGGCCAAGACGGTGATCACCCGCAACCAGTCGCCGGACGTCGGCTTCGACCGCTCGGTGAACCCCTACCGCGGCTGCGAGCATGGCTGCATCTATTGCTTCGCCCGGCCGACCCACGCCTACTGGGACCTGTCGCCGGGCATCGACTTCGAGACCCGGCTGATCGCCAAGACCAACCTGGCCGAGCGCCTGGAAGAGGAGCTGAGCAGGCCCGGCTACACCCCGCAGCCGCTGGCCCTGGGCATCAACACCGACGCCTACCAGCCGATCGAGCGCGAGCAGCGCCTGACCCGCCAGGCCCTGGAAATCCTGCTGCGCTTCCGCCACCCGCTGCACATCGTCACCAAGAGCTCGCTGATCCTGCGCGACCTCGACCTGCTGCAGGAGCTGGCCAGCCGCAGGCTGGTCAGCGTGGCCTTCAGCCTGACCAGCCTGGACGACGAGCTGAAACGCATCATGGAGCCACGCACCGCCTCGCCCGGCGCCCGCCTGCGCGCCATGCGCCGCCTGCACGAGGCCGGCGTGCCGGTGACCGCGCTGGTGGCGCCGATCATCCCAATGATCAACGACATGGAAATGGAGCGCATCCTCGAAGCGGCCCGCGACGCCGGCGCCCGTTCGGCCGGCTACGTGCTGCTGCGTCTGCCGCTGGAGATCGCCGAGCTGTTCGAGGAATGGCTGCGCAGCCACTTTCCCGAACGGGCCGAGCACGTGATGAGCCTGGTGCGCCAGTCACGCGGCGGCAAGAACTACGACGGCCGCTTCGGCAGCCGCATGCGCGGCGAGGGCGCCTTCGCCGACCTGCTGGCGCAGCGCTTCGCCCTGGCGCGCAAGCGCTTGGGCCTGAACCACCGGGACGGCTTCGACCTGGACTGCAGCCAGTTCGCCCCGCCAGGCCGGCAGATGGCACTGCTGTAAATGAAATGTGACTCACCGGAGCTGGCAACTGTCCGCATGCCAGGTCGATAATCCGCCGCGCGCGCCAGCGCGACGGTCCAGCACGAGGTGAGACGCCATGCCCTACAAGCACAACGCCATTCCCCTGCAGGCGCGCACCGCGCCGGAAAGCGCCGACGAGGCGCTGGGCGCCATCGTCGGAGGCTTCAAGCGCTTCCGCAACGAAGTCTTCCCGCAGCAGGAAGAATTGTTCAAGGCCCTGGCCAGCGCGCAGAACCCGCGCGCCATGTTCATCACCTGCGCCGACTCGCGCATCGTTCCCGAGCTGATCACCCAGAGCGCGCCGGGCGACCTGTTCGTCACCCGCAACGTCGGCAACGTAGTGCCGGCCTACGGGCAGATGATGGGCGGGGTCTCCACCGCCATCGAGTACGCGGTGCTGGCCCTGGGCGTGCAGCACATCATCGTCTGCGGCCACTCCGACTGCGGCGCAATGAAGGCGGTGCTGGCGCCCGAGACCCTGGAGAGCATGCCGACGGTGAAGGCCTGGCTGCGCCACAGCGAAGTGGCGCTGCGGGTGGTCGAGGCAAACTGCGGCTGCGACGGTCATGACACCCTGGGCATCCTCACCGAGGAGAACGTGGTGGCCCAGCTCAACCACCTGTGCACCCACCCCTCGGTAGCGGCGCGGGTAGCCAGCGGTCAACTGTTCATCCACGGCTGGGTCTACGACATCGAGACCAGCGCGATCCGCGCCTACGACGCCGAGAGCGGCCGCTTCCTGCCGCTGGATGGCGACGTGGTGCCGATGGCTACGCCCAAGGCGCGCTACCAGGCGCAATGAAACGAAAAGGCCCGCGGATGCGGGCCTTTTACTGTGGGCCGGTAGCCCGGACGCAGTCCGGGACCAGCGGCGGCGAAGTCAGGCGCTGACCGGCAGGCCCAGCTCCACACCCAGCTGGCGCGACAGGCACGGCCAGTTCTGCCAGGCCGCCACGGTCTGCGGGTTGCTCAGGCGGGCGCGGTATTCCTGCACCGAATCCTGGTGGAACACCTGCTCGTCCAGCATTTCCTCGACCGCGTGATGCACCGCTTCATCCAGCTGGTTGGCGAACGGCTCGCCGATCAGCTGATGGGCGATCACGTTGGCGACGGTGGTATCCAGCGGGATCAGCGGCTGCCCCAGGTGGGCGATGTAGCGGTCGTTCACTTCCTCGACCAGGCGATGGGCCAGGTAGGCCTCGTCCAGCAGCGCATCCAGGCCCTGATGGCCTTCCATGATGCTCGGCGGGCTGAGGAAGAACTGTTCGGCCAGCTTCAGCACCGGTTTCACCTGCGCCTCGATGCCGGCCTCGCGGGCGACGGCATTGGCCGCATCGAGCACATCCGGCACCTGCTCCACATAGGCGGCGACGAAGCGTTCGAGCACACCCCGGGCATCGCGCTCGGGCAACTGGATGATCGGATGCAGCCGGTCGAAGCGGCCTTCGAGCTGGCGGGCCAGGTCACCGCTGCTGGCTTCATGAGAGAGGGCGCGCTGGATCTGTTCGCGCAGGGCGGGGGTATTCATGACGGCTCCGGATGGACATGAGATAGAAACGAAAACTCACCTTAGCTGGCGACGGGCTGGGACTAAGAACGGATTGTCATAATTATTTCATGGTTAGTAGCTGGAGCTATAAACCGCTCCGCCCGGTGCCGCTTCGCTGGACGCCATCCCGCAGCCGGCGCGGCCTGGACAAAAATCGGGCGTTATTTTTCTGGCTGCGTTGTGATGTCGCACTCCCTGTCTATACTCGAACTCGCAAGGCGTGAACCTGATGGAACCGGACGGGCTTCGGCACGGAGAGGTTTCGACAAGTGATAAGCCAGCAGTATCGGCAGTCGATCCCTTAGCCGCAGGCTTAGCCGGCGGGATAACAAGAACAACGAGGGGAACCCGCAATGATGCGACATCCACGAGTCTGGATGGGCCTCCTGCTGTGGTTGACATTTGGCTCGGCGCACGCCGAGTGGGCAGTGAACATGCTGCCGGGTGTCACCGAGGTCAGCCGTTCAGTCTTCGATCTGCACATGATCATCTTCTGGATCTGCGTCGTGATCGGCGTGGTGGTATTCGGCGTGATGTTCTGGTCGATGCTGATCCACCGCCGCTCCACCGGCCAGCAACCCGCGCACTTCCACGAGAGCACGACGGTAGAAATCCTCTGGACCATCGTGCCCCTCGTCATCCTGGTGGTCATGGCCGTGCCCGCCACCAAGACCCTGATCGACATCTACGACACGTCCGAGTCCGAGCTGGACATCCAGGTCACCGGCTACCAGTGGAAGTGGCACTACAAGTACCTGGGCCAGGACGTGGAGTTCTTCAGCAACCTGGCCACCCCGTCCGACCAGATCTACAACCGGGCGAACAAGGACGAGCACTACCTGCTGGAGGTCGACGAGCCGCTGGTGGTGCCGGTGGGCACCAAGGTGCGCTTCCTGATCACCGCCGCCGACGTGATCCACTCCTGGTGGGTACCGGCCCTGGCGGTGAAGAAGGACGCCATCCCCGGCTTCATCAACGAATCCTGGACGCGCATCGAAGAGCCCGGCATCTACCGTGGCCAGTGCACCGAGCTGTGCGGCAAGGACCACGGCTTCATGCCCGTGGTGGTCGAGGCCAAGAGCAAGGAAGACTTCGCCGCGTGGCTGGCCACCCGCAAGGAAGAGGCCGCCAAGCTCAAGGAGCTGACCAGCAAGGAATGGACCCGCGAGGAGCTGATGGCCCGTGGCGAGAAGGCCTACCAGACCAACTGCGCCTCCTGCCACCAGGCCAACGGCGAGGGCCTGCCGCCCATGTTCCCGGCGCTGAAGGGCTCGAAGATCGCCACCGGCCCGGTCCAGGACCACATCCACATCGTGGTCGAGGGCAAGCCGGGCACCGCCATGGCCGCGTTCGGCAAGCAGCTGTCGGAAGTCGACCTCGCCGCCATCATCACCTACGAGCGCAACGCCTGGGGCAACGCCGTGAACGACATGGTTACGCCGAAGGACATCCTCGCGTTCAAACAGGCTCAGGAGTAAGGACATGAGTGCAGTGATCGATCACAACGGTCATGCCGGACATGACCATCACCACGGCCCGGCCAAGGGGCTGATGCGCTGGGTGCTGACCACCAACCACAAGGACATCGGCAGCATGTACCTGTGGTTCAGCTTCGCCATGTTCCTGCTGGGCGGGTCCATGGCCATGGTCATCCGCGCCGAGCTGTTCCAGCCCGGCCTGCAGATCGTCGAGCCGGCCTTCTTCAACCAGATGACCACCATGCACGGCCTGATCATGGTGTTCGGCGCGGTGATGCCGGCCTTCGTCGGCCTGGCCAACTGGATGATCCCGCTGATGGTCGGGGCGCCCGACATGGCTCTGCCGAGGATGAACAACTTCAGCTTCTGGCTGCTGCCGGCGGCCTTCGGCCTGCTGGTGTCGACCCTGTTCATGGAGGGCGGCGGGCCGAACTTCGGCTGGACCTTCTACGCGCCGCTATCAACCACCTACGCGCCGGAGTCGGTGACCTTCTTCATCTTCGCCATCCACCTGATGGGCATCAGCTCGATCATGGGCGCGATCAACGTGATCGCCACCATCCTCAACCTGCGCGCCCCCGGCATGACCCTGATGAAGATGCCGCTGTTCGTCTGGACCTGGCTGATAACCGCCTTCCTGCTGATCGCGGTGATGCCAGTACTGGCCGGGGTGGTGACCATGATGCTGATGGACATTCACTTCGGCACCAGCTTCTTCAGCGCGGCCGGCGGCGGCGACCCGGTGCTGTTCCAGCACGTGTTCTGGTTCTTCGGTCACCCCGAGGTGTACATCATGATCCTGCCGGCGTTCGGCGCCGTCAGCTCGATCATCCCCGCCTTCGCCCGCAAGCCGCTGTTCGGCTACACCTCGATGGTCTACGCCACCGGCGCCATCGCCTTCCTCTCGTTCATCGTCTGGGCCCACCACATGTTCACCGTCGGCATCCCGCTGACCGGCGAACTGTTCTTCATGTACGCCACCATGCTGATCGCCGTGCCCACCGGGGTGAAAGTGTTCAACTGGGTGAGCACCATGTGGCGCGGTTCGATGACCTTCGAGGCGCCGATGCTGTTCGCCGTCGCCTTCGTCATCCTGTTCACCATCGGCGGCTTCTCCGGGCTGATGCTGGCCATCGCCCCGGCGGACTTCCAGTACCACGACACCTACTTCGTGGTGGCGCACTTCCACTACGTGCTGGTGCCGGGCGCGATCTTCGGCATCTTCGCCTCGGCCTATTACTGGCTGCCCAAGTGGACCGGCCACATGTACGACGAGACCCTGGCCAAGCTGCACTTCTGGATGAGCTTCATCGGCATGAACCTGGCGTTCTTCCCGATGCACTTCGTCGGCCTGGCCGGCATGCCGCGGCGGATTCCGGACTACAACCTGCAGTTCGCCGACTTCAACATGATCTCGTCGATCGGCGCCTTCACCTTCGGCGCCACCCAGTTCCTCTTCCTGTTCATCGTCATCAAGTGCATCCGTGGCGGCAAACCCGCCCCGGCCAAGCCCTGGGACGGCGCCGACGGGCTGGAGTGGAGCGTGCCCTCGCCGGCGCCCTACCACACCTTCAGCACGCCGCCGGAAGTGAAGTAGGAGGCGCGCGGTCGTGAGCGAAGCCCTGGACAACCGTCGCCTGGTCACTCGCCTGCTGCTGGTGGTGGCCTGCATGTTCGCCTTCGGCTTCGCCCTGGTGCCGATCTACGACGTGATGTGCCAGGCCTTCGGCATCAACGGCAAGACCGCCGGGGCCTACCAGGGCGAGCAGTCGGTGGACGAGCAGCGCCAGGTACGGGTGCAGTTCCTCGCCACCAACGCCGCCGGCATGTCCTGGGAATTCCATCCGACCACGGACGAACTGACGGTGTCGGCCGGCTCGAGCAACGAGATGGTGTTCATCGCCCACAACCCCACCAGCAGGCCGATGACCGCCCAGGCCATTCCCAGCGTGGCGCCGTCGAAGGCCGCCGCCTTCTTCCACAAGACCGAGTGCTTCTGTTTCACCCAGCAGGTGCTGCAGCCGGGCGAGCGCATCGAGATGCCGGTGCGCTTCATCGTCGACCGGGATCTGCCGAAGGACGTGAGGCACCTGACCCTGGCCTACACCCTGTTCGATATCACTGCGCGCAAACCACCCGTCGCGCAGGCGACTCTTGCCCAGACAGCCCCTGCCGGGGCGGCTCCATAAGGAGAACAAGAAAATGTCGAGTCACGAGAACTACTACGTTCCCGCCCAGAGCAAGTGGCCGATCATCGCCACCATCGGCATGCTCACCACCGTCTACGGTATCGGCAGCTGGTTCAACGACCTCAAGGCCGACCGCGCGGAATCCAACGGCCCGCTGATCTTCTTCGTCGGCGGCCTGATCCTCGCCTACATGCTGTTCGGCTGGTTCGGCAACGTCGTCAAGGAAAGCCGCGGCGGCCTCTACAGCGCGCAGATGGACCGCTCGTTCCGCTGGGGCATGAGCTGGTTCATCTTCTCCGAAGTGATGTTCTTCGCCGCCTTCTTCGGCGCGCTGTTCTACATCCGCATGTGGGCCGGCCCCTGGCTCGGCGGCGAAGGCGACAAGGGCGTCACCAACATGCTGTGGCCGAACTTCGAATACACCTGGCCGCTGCTGAACAACCCCGATCCCAAGCTGTTCCCGGGGCCGACCGAAGTGATCAGCCCGTGGCACCTGCCGCTGATCAACACCATCTTGCTGATCACCTCCAGCTTCACCGTCACCTTCGCCCACCACGCCCTGAAGAAGGACAAGCGCGGCCCGCTGAAGATGTGGCTGGCGCTGACCGTGCTGCTCGGCGTGGTCTTCGTCGTGCTGCAGGCCTACGAATACTACGAGGCCTACACCGAACTGGGCCTGACCCTCGGCTCGGGCATCTACGGCGCGACCTTCTTCATGCTCACCGGCTTCCACGGCGCGCACGTGACCATGGGCGCGCTGATCCTGACGGTGATGCTGGTGCGCATCATGAAGGGCCACTTCGACTCGGAGAAACACTTCGGCTTCGAGGCCGCCAGCTGGTACTGGCACTTCGTCGACGTGGTCTGGATCGGCCTGTTCATCTTCGTCTACGTGCTTTGAAGCCAGTCGCTACCAGGTAACGTGGGAGACCAGTTGGCCGCTGTAGAAGCCCCAGGCGATGAGCGCCAGGGTGACGGAGGCGAGGATCACGCGGAGCGTCAGGGCGTTGACCAGGCGCGAGCCGCGGCCCTCGTCCCTGACCAGGAAGAACAGGCCACTGAACAGGCTGGCCAGGGTGGCCAGCAGCAGGAGGATGATCGCGGCCTTGAGCATGCGTGACTCCGGAAATGGGGGAAGACGGTGTGCAGTTCCAGTATAGCCAGCCGCATTCCGGCCCCGGGCACAGGGGCATGATCGGTTTCCGTCCGGGGCTGCTGCCCAGCATCGTGGTCGCGCTGCTGTTGCCGCTGCTGGTCGGCCTGGGCTTCTGGCAACTCGCCCGCGCCGGGGAGAAGCGCCTGCTGCTCGCCGACTTCGCCGCCCGCGAGCACGCCGAACCCATGGGCGTCACCGACCTCGAACCGCGCGCCGACCTCTCCCACCTGCGCATCCGCCTGCACGGCCAGTTCGACGAACGCCATAGCCTGCTGCTGGACAACCGCCAGCGCGGCGGCCAGGTCGGCGTCGAGCTGCTGCAACCCTTCTACGACCAGGCCTCCGGCCTCTGGCTGCTGGTCAACCGCGGCTGGCTGCCCTGGCCGGACCGGCGCACGCCGCCGCGCTTCGACACCCCCGAGCAGCCGCTGGACCTGGTGGCGCGGGTCTACGTGCCGGTCGGCAAGACCTTCCAGCTGCAGGATGACCCGGCCGGCGGCGACTGGCCGCGCCTGGTCACGGCCGTCGAGCCGGAACGCCTGTGGCGCCAGCTCGGGCGCGGCGGCATGGCCTACGAAGTGCGCCTCGAACCCGGCCCGGCCGCCTACCAGGCCGAATGGCCACTGGTGGCCATGGCCCCGGAAAAACACACCGGCTACGCCGTGCAATGGTTCGCCATGGCCGTCGCCCTGGTCGGCCTCTACCTCTATCTCGGCATCCACACAGCGCGCCAGACCGCGCGGGAGAAACAGCATGAGCCCAGCCATGAATCCGGCCCTTTCCACTCCTGAAGCGCCCAGGGCGCGCGGGCGCCTGCAGCTGATCCTGCTGCTGCTGGTGGCGGTCGGCCCGATGATCCTGGCCACCGCCATGTACCAGTGGCGCTTCTGGGTGCCGGAAGGACGCAACTATCACGGCGCCCTGGTCGGCGATGGCACCCAGATCGCCGACATCGGCGTACAGGGCGCGAGCGAGGAACGCTGGCAACTGCTGGTCACCGCCCCCGGCGACTGCGCCGAGGACTGCCGCCAACTGGTCTACGCCGCCCGGCAGATCCACATCGGCCTCAACCGCGACGCCACCCGTGCCGTCCACGGACTGGCGGTGAGCCGGCCGCTGGCCGCCGACTACGACGAGCAACTCAGGCGCGAATACCCCCAGCTGGGCCGCTACCACCTCGACAACCTGCGCTACGACAAGGCGGTGCCGGCCGGCCAGGGCGCCCTGCTGTGGATCGTCGATCCCAAGGGCAACCTGGTGCTGCGCTACGACGCCACCAGCAAGGGCAAGGACATCCTCAACGATCTGCGGCTGCTGCTGAAGCTGTCGCAGATCGGCTGAGAGCCTGCCCATGATCGGCTGCGCGTCGGCCAGCCCGCGTTGGAAGCGGGCTCGGCATGCCCATTTACCGCTCCTGAGCTGCGTTGCTTCGCCCGCCTCCGCCTTGCCTGGCTCCAGAGACGGTACTGACAGGGTCGTCATTCCCGCGCAAGCGGGAGTCCAGAAGCCCCGCGACATCTCGGCTCCCGCTTGCGCGGGAGTGAAGAGGACTTTTTCAGCGTCCCTGGCTCGCAGGATCATGAGCAGATGCTGGTACCCCCTATAAGAACAAGAGAGGCCCCGGATGAGTGAACGCAAGACCCTGCCCGGCTACCGCCTGGCCCTGTTCGCCACCCTGCTGACGGTGGTGGTGGTACTGCTCGGCGCCTACACCCGCCTGACCCACGCCGGGCTCGGCTGCCCGGACTGGCCGGGCTGCTACGGCTTCCTCGGCGTGCCGATGAGCGAGCACAAGCAGGCCCTGGCCGAGGCGCGCTTCCCCGAGGCGCCGGTGGAGGTGGAAAAGGGCTGGAACGAGATGGTCCACCGCTACTTCGCCGGCACCCTCGGCCTGGTCATCCTCGGCCTCGCCGTGCAGGCGCTGCGCCGCCGCGACGAACCCGGCAGGCCGCTGAAGCTGCCCCTGCTGCTGCTCGGCGTGGTGGTCGCCCAGGCCGCCTTCGGCATGTGGACGGTGACCCTGCAGCTGTGGCCCCAGGTGGTCACCGCGCACCTGCTCGGCGGCTTCACCACCCTGGCGCTGCTGTTCCTGCTGACCCTGCGCCTGTCCGGCCGGCTGCCGGTGCTGGCAAACGTATCGGCGCGCCTGCGCCTGCTCGCCATCGCGGCGCTGTGCCTGGCCGTCGGGCAGATCGCCCTGGGCGGCTGGGTCAGCTCCAACTACGCGGCGGTCGCCTGCGTCGACCTGCCGACCTGTCACGGCGAATGGTGGCCGGCGATGGACTTCGCCAACGGCTTCCACCTGACCCAGCACATCGGCCCCAACTACCTGGGCGGCCAGCTCGACAGCGACGCCCGCACCGCCATCCACATGACCCACCGCCTCGGCGCGGTGGCGCTCAGCCTGATCCTCCTGCTGCTGGCCTGGCGCCTGCGCGCCGCCGGCCTCGGCCGCCTGGCCGGCCTGCTGCTGCTGGCCCTGGCCGTACAGGTCAGCCTCGGCGTGAGCAACGTGCTGCTGCACCTGCCGCTGGCCGTGGCGGTGGCGCACAACGGCGGCGGCGCCGCGCTGCTGCTGGTGCTGGTGCTGATCAACTACCGACTGCGTGCCCCTGCGGGAGCGGCCTTGGCCGCGATGGCCCGGCCTTCACGGCCAAGGCGGGATGCCGCCCAACCGCTTCCCCAGCATAACTAGAAAGGAGAAACGCCATGGCTACAGTGCTGCGAGCCCACTCCGAACACGCCACCTGGCGCGACTACCTGGAGCTGACCAAGCCCAGGGTGGTCCTGTTGATGCTGATCACCTCGCTGGTCGGCATGTTCCTCGCCACCCGCGCCGGCGTGCCGTGGACCGTGCTGGTGTTCGGCAACCTCGGCATCGGCCTGTGCGCCGGCGCCGCGGCGGCGGTGAACCACGTGGTCGACCGACGCATCGACTCGATCATGGCGCGCACCCACAAGCGCCCGGTCACCGCCGGGCGCGTCTCGGTGCCGGCGGCGCTGGGCTTCGCCCTGCTCCTGGCCGTGGTCGGGCAGGGCCTGCTGCTGGCCTTCACCAACGAGCTGACCGCCTGGCTGACCCTGGCCTCGCTGCTCGGCTACGCAGTGCTCTACACCGGCTTCCTCAAGCGCGCCACGCCGCAGAACATCGTGATCGGCGGCCTGGCCGGCGCCGCGCCGCCGCTGCTCGGCTGGGTCGCCACCACCGGCCATCTCAGCGCCGAGCCGCTGCTGCTGGTGCTGATCATCTTCGCCTGGACGCCGCCGCACTTCTGGGCCCTGGCCATCCACCGCAAGGAGGAGTACGCGAAAGCCGACATCCCCATGCTGCCGGTGACCCACGGCGAGCACTACACCAAGGTGCACATCCTGCTGTACACCGCCGTGATGTTCGCCGTGACCCTGCTGCCCTACGCCATCCACATGAGCGGGCCGCTCTACCTCGCGGCCGCGCTGGTGCTCGGCGGGCGCTTCATGTTCTGGGCCTGGGTGCTGTACCGTGACAGCCGGCCGCACGCCGCGATCAACACCTTCAAGTACAGTATCTGGTACCTGTTCCTGCTGTTCATCGCCCTGCTGGCGGACCACTACCTGTTGCTCAACCTCTGAGCGGCCCGCGCGATACCGGCGGGCACGCCACACTGCCCGCCGAACCGAAGAGAGATTCCATGAGCCGTACCCAGAAGACTGTCCTCGTCCTCGCCGCCGTCGTCGCCCTGGTGGTGGGCCTCACCGTCAACAAGGTGCTCAACAGCAAGGGCGACGGCACCGACAAGGTGGCGCTGCTCGACGCCGGCATCGTCCTGCTGCCACAGAGCCGCAGCCTGCCGGACCTGACCCTGACCAACCAGGAAGGCCAGGCGGTGACGGCGAACCAGCTCGAGGGCAAATGGAGCCTGCTGTTCTTCGGCTACACCTTCTGCCCGGACATCTGCCCGGCCACCCTGGCGCAGATGCGCCAGCTGCAGGGCATGCTGCCGGCCGAGGCCAAGGAACGCCTGCGCGTGGTGCTGGTGACGGTGGACCCGCACCGCGACACCCCCGAACAGCTGAAGAAGTACCTCGCCTACTTCGACCCGGGCTTCCAGGGCCTGACCGGCAGCCAGGAGGACATCCAGAAGCTGGCCAGCGCGGTGAGCATTCCGTTCATCCCGGCCGACACCAGCAAGGAAAACTACACCGTCGACCACAGCGGCAACCTGGTGATCATCGGCCCGGACGGCAGCCAGCGCGGCTTCATCCGCGCACCGGTGAACGTCGACAAGCTGGCCGCCCAGCTGCCGGGGCTGCTCGGATCAAGGTAGGGCGGGTGCAACCCGCGTGATCCCCGGTGGCGCGGGTTGCACCCGCCCTACGGGAAGCCGAAACGAAAAAGCCCGCTCAAGAGCGGGCTTTTTGTTGGCTACGTCCTCGTACGGGCACGGCATGTAGGGTGCGCCGTGCGCACCAGCAAGCCCATACATGGCCCCGGTGCGCACAGCCTGGAGGCCCCGCGCTCCCTACACGAGAACCAGCAGCTGGCAGGCGATCAGAACGCCGGCACCACGGCGCCCTTGTACTTGTCCTCGATGAATTTCTTCACTTCCGGGGTGTGCAGGGCCGCTGCCAGTTTCTGCAGAGCGGGGCTGTCCTTCTTCGCGGCGGTGGTCACCAGGATGTTGACGTACGGCGAGTCGGCGCCTTCGATCACCAGGGCGTCCTTGGTCGGGTTGAGGCCGGCTTCCAGGGCGTAGTTGGTGTTGATCAGAGCCAGGTCGACCTGACCCAGCACGCGCGGCAGGGTGGCCGCTTCCAGCTCACGCACCTTGATGGACTTCGGATTCTCGGCGATGTCCTTGACCGTGGCGGTGATACCGGCGCCTTCCTTCAGCTTGATCACGCCGGCCTTCTGCAGCAGCAGCAGGGCGCGACCGCCGTTGGTGGCGTCGTTGGGGATCACCACCTGGGCGCCTTCGCTCAGCTCGTCGAGCTTCTTGATCTTGCTGGAGTAGGCGCCGAAGGGCTCGACGTGCACGCCGGCGATGCTCACCAGCTGGGTGCCACGCGAGGCGTTGAACTCGTCCAGGTACGGCTGGTGCTGGAAGAAGTTGGCGTCCAGGCGGCCTTCGGCGACCTGCACGTTGGGCTGCACGTAGTCGGTGAAGACCTTGATCTTGAGGTCGACGCCTTCCTTGGCCAGGGCCGGCTTGACGAATTCGAGAAGCTCCGCGTGAGGCACGGCGGTGGCGGCGACGCTGATCGAGTCGGCGGCCTGGGCGGCGGCGGAAGTGAGGGCCGCGGCGGCGGCCAGGGCAGTCAGCAGTTTCTTCATGTTCAACTCCTTGTGGGACGTGGCGCGGGGTCCGGCGGGTGGCCGGTCGCCCGCTGTTCTAGGTGGATTTACTTGCGTGAGAAATGGATGACCAGCCTGTCGCCGACCATCTGCAGCACCTGCACCAGCACCAGCAGCAGGATGACGGTCACCGCCATCACATCCGGCTGGTAGCGCTGGTAGCCGTAGCGCACGGCCAGGTCGCCGAGGCCGCCGCCGCCGATCAGTCCGCTCATGGCGGTATAGGAGACCAGGGTGATGGCGGTGACGGTGGTGGCCGCGATCAGTCCCGGCAGGGCCTCCGGCAGCAGCGCGCGGAAGATGATCTGCAGGGTGCTGGCGCCCATCGCCTGGGTCGCCTCGATGATGCCGCGGTCCACCTCGCGCAGGGCGGTCTCCACCAGGCGCGCGAAGAACGGCGTGGCCCCCACCACCAGCGGCGGGATGGCGCCGGCCACGCCCAGCGAGGTGCCGGTGATCAGCACGGTCAGCGGGATCATCAGGATCAGCAGGATCACGAACGGCACCGAGCGCAGGATGTTCACCACCAGCGACAGAACGGCGTACAGCGCGCGCTGCTCGAACATCTGGCGCGGGCCGGTGAGGAACAGCAGCACGCCCAGCGGCAGGCCGAGCAACACGGTGAACAGGGTGGCGCCACCGAGCATGTTGAGGGTGTCGAGGCTGGCGTAGCCGATTTCCTGCCAATCGACGTTGGGCAGCAGTTGCTCGAACATCAGCGCAGTACCTCCAGATGCACCTCGGCGGCCCGGAAGCGGCCGATGGCGCTCTCCACGTCGCCGCCGGTCAGGGCCAGGGTGAGCTGGCCGTAGGGGGCGTCCTTGATGCGGTCGATGCGCCCGGCGAGGATGCTGTAGTCGACGCCCGTCTCGCGGGCCACGGTGCCGAGCAGCGGCGCGTAGGTGGCCTCGCCCTGGAAGGTCAGGCGCAGGATGCGGCCGCTGACGTTGGCGAAGTCGTCGCGCTGCTCGCTCTCGTCGATGTGCTCGTCCTCCAGCACGAAGCGGCGGGTGGTGCCGTGCTGCGGGTGGAGGAACACCCGGGCCACCGGGCCCTGCTCGACGATGCGGCCGTCATCCATCACCGCCACCTGGTCGCAGACCCGGCGGATCACATCCATCTCGTGGGTGATCAGCACGATGGTCAGGCCCAGCTCGCGGTTGATCTCGGCCAGCAGCTGCAGCACCTGGGCGGTGGTCTGCGGGTCCAGTGCGCTGGTGGCCTCGTCGCACAGCAGGATCTTCGGCCGGGTGGCCAGGGCGCGGGCGATGCCGACCCGCTGCTTCTGGCCGCCGGAAAGCTGGGCGGGGTACTTGTCGGCATGGCCGCTGAGGCCGACCCGGGCCAGCAGCTCGTCCACGCGCTGGCGGATTTCCGCGCGGCCCAGTTCGCCGGCCAGTTCCAGCGGCATGGCCACGTTGGCCGCCACGGTCTTGGACGACAGTAGGTTGAAGTGCTGGAAGATCATCCCGACCTGGCGGCGGAAGCGGCGCAGGCCGTCGGCGTCGAGGGCGGTGATGTCCTCGCCGTCGATCACGATGCGCCCGCCGGAGGGTTCCTCCAGGCGGTTGATCAGGCGCAGCAGGGTGCTCTTGCCGGCGCCGGAATGGCCGATCAGGCCGAACACCTGGCCCTGCTCGATGCGCAGGTCGGTGGACTGCAGGGCGGGTACGTCCCGCCCGGAGACCCGATAGGTCTTCTGGACGTGGTGGAACTCGATCACTGAGCGAACCTTGTGGGTACGTGGGAATGCTGGTCGCGATCCGGTGAGGTGCAACGACTCCCCTCTAGCCTAGGCGGTTAGCCGAAAGCCGCGCATTCTAGCCGTTTTGTTTATGCGCTCTTAGTCTTTGTTGGCCTGGCTTTCCTTCATAAAGGCATAAGCCGCGGGGCGGATGCGACCCGCCATGCGGCGCTTCCATTGCCTCAGCCGTTGCGCTGCGGGCTGAGCACCAGGCGCGGCTCCTGGTCGGGCTTGTACACCGGCGACAGGCGCGGCGCGAAGCCCGGGTCGAGCTTCTTGATCCGTGCCGAGAGCAGCGCGGCGACGAAGGGATAGTCCTTGGCCTCGCGCACCTCCAGGCTCACCGCGCAGCCGAAGGCCACCACGTCGGCGGCGACCCGGTCGAGCAGGTCGCGCAGCGCCTCGCGGTCACCGGCATCGAGCATCGGCAACGGCACGGTGCTGCTGGGCGCGGCGGGGTCGATCAGTTGGGCGCGCGGCGCCACCGGCTCGGCGATCTTGGCCGCGACTACTGGCGGCGGCGGAGCCACGGGCTCCGGTCGCTTGGCGGCGGCCTGCTGGGCGCGCGCCTCGCGCTCGGCGGCGGCCTTCTCTTCCGCCAGTTGCTGCTGACGGACCCGCTCGGCTTCCTTCCTGGCGAGGGCGGCCTCGGCTTCGCGCAGGCGGCGTTCGGTTTCCTGGCGGCGCGCCTCGGCGTCCGCCGACTCGCTGGCCTTCGGCTGGGCCGGCGGCGCCTTGGCCGCAACCTGGGGGGCCGGGCTCGCCACGGAGGCGGCCTGGCTGTACTGCTGTTTCAGGGCCGGCGAGGCCGCGCCCAGGTGGCGCTCGCCCTTGGCCAGGGTGGCGCTGGCAGCCGCAGTATCGCCGGCCTGCAATTGCTGGCGGCTGCGTTGCAGGTAGGCATTCGCCAGTTCGCGCTGGTACTGGCCCAGGCGCACGTCGTTGCCGGGGGCCCGCTGGCGCAGGGCTTCCAGCTTGGCTTCCGCGGCCTGCAGGTCGCCCTGGGATATCTGCGCGGAGACCTGATTGAACTCCTTCACCAGCTCGTCCACCGTCCAGTATTCGGCATGGGCTTCGCCCAACAGCAAGCCGAGGCCGAGCGCGGCGATATAGCGATACGCTCTGTTGTTCATCATGTGACCCATGGGTTCCGCTTGGTTTTGATCTGAGCAAAAAACGCTCAATGCTACCGGGCCTGGCGGGGCAGAGCAAAGCCAATCAGGAAAATCGCGGCGGCGCAGACCACGATGGAGGGGCCGGCGGGCGTGTCCTGGAACCAGGAAAGGCTCAAGCCCGCGGCTACCGCGAGCATGCCCAGGAAGCTGGCGCCGATCGCCATCTGTTCCGGGGTGCGCGCGTGGCGCTGGGCGGCGGCCGCCGGGATGATCAGCAGCGAGGTGATCAGCAGCACGCCGACGATCTTCATGGCCACCGCGATGACCACGGCGATCAGCAGCATCAGCGCCAGGCGCAGGCCGGCCACCGGCAGGCCCTCGACCCGCGCCAGCTCCTCGTGCACGGTGATCGCCAGCAGGCGGCGCCACAGCGGCAGCAGCAGGGCCAGGACCAGGGCGCAGCCGCCGAGAATCCACGCCAGGTCGTTGGCGCTCACCGCCAGCAGGTCGCCGAACAGGTAGCCCATCAGGTCGATGCGCACCTCGTCCATGAAACTGAGGACCACCAGGCCCAGCGACAGGGTGGTCGGCGCCAGGATGCCCAGCAGGGTGTCCGAGGCCAGCGCCTGGCGCTGCTGCAGGGTCACCAGCAGCACGGCCAGCAGCAGGCAGCCGGCGGTCACCGCCAGGGTCGGGCTGAGATCGAGCAGGAAGCCCAGGGCCACGCCGAGCAGGGCGGCGTGGGACAGGGTGTCGCCGAAATAGGCCATGCGCCGCCACACCACGAAGGAACCGAGCGGGCCGGCCACCAGGGCAAGGGCCAGGCCGGCGAGCAGCGCGTTGAGCAGGAAATCGGGCATCAGTGCTTGCATCCGGGACCGTGCACATGGGCCGGACCGTGGATGGTCAGGCCGGCGCCTTCGACCACCTCGCCATGCAGGTCGTGGCTGTGGTCATGATGGTGGTGGTAGACGGCCAGGCTCTTGGCGTCCTGGCCGAACATCTCGAAGAACACCGGGTCGTTGCTGACCTGTTCCGGATGTCCCGAGCAGCACACGTGGCGGTTGAGGCAGACCACCTGGTCGGTGGTGCTCATCACCAGGTGCAGGTCGTGGGAGACCATCAGCACGCCGCAGCCGTAGCGGTCGCGCAGGCGGGTGATCAGGCGGTACAGCTCCGCCTGGCCGGCCACGTCGACGCCCTGGACCGGCTCGTCGAGCACCAGCAGTTCCGGCTGGCGCAGCAGGGCGCGGGCCAGCAGCACGCGCTGCAGCTCGCCGCCGGAAATGCTCTGCAGCGGGCTGTCGAGCACCTGCCCGGCGCCCACCTCGTCCAGCGCCGCGATGGCCGCGGCACGATCGACGCCCGGCACCAGGCGCAGGAAGCGCAGCACCGACAGCGGCAGGGTCGGGTCCACGTGCAACTTCTGCGGCATGTAGCCGACGCGCAGGCGCGGCTTGCGCTGCACGCTGCCGCGATCCGGCCGGAGCAGGCCGAGCACGGTGCGCACCAGGGTGGTCTTGCCGGCGCCGTTGGGGCCGATCAGGGTGACGATCTCGCCGGGGCGCACGGTCAGCTGCACGTCCTGCAGCACCGACTGGCCGGCGAAGCCGACGCCCACGCCGTCGAGGCGGATCAGCGCATCGCTCATCACGCGCCCTGGCAACCGGCGCAGAGGCCGACCACTTCGACGGTCTGGCTCTCCACGGCGAAACCCACCTGGCTGGCGCCGGCGACGATGGCCGCGCTGATGGCAGGCTGCTCCAGCTCGATGGCCGTGTGGCAGGTACGGCAGATGAGGAACTGGCCCTGGTGCAGCTCGCCCGGGTGGACGCAGCCGATGAAGGCGTTGAGCGAGGCGATGCGGTGCACCAGCCCGTTCTCCAGCAGGAAGTCGAGGGCGCGGTAGACGGTCGGCGGCGCGGCGCGGCGGCCGTCCTCGTCGCTCAGCACGCCGAGGATGTCGTAGGCCCCGAGCGGCTTGTGGCTGGCCCACACCAGCTCCAGCACGCGCTTGCGCAGCGCGGTCAGGCGCGTGCCCTGACGGGCGCACAGCGTCTCGGCCTCGGCGAGGGCGTCGGCCACGCAGCGGGAATGATCGTGTGGCAGGCAGGCCAGCGGCGTGTTGTCGGTCAGCGGCTTGAACATGACGAGGGACGTCCGGGTGAAGAGACGTTATTCTATTACTCTTTTGCCTCAGAGTCTTGCCGTCGTGTCGCGCCCGTTCGCCGTTATCGCCCTGTTCCTGCTCAGCCTGGCCGCCCAGGCCGAAGTGCGGGTCCTCACCAGTATCAAGCCGCTGCAACTGATCGCCGCCGCCGTGCAGGGCGAGACCGGCCGGCCCGAGGTGCTGCTGCCGCCCGGCGCCTCGCCGCACCACTTCGCCCTGCGCCCTTCAGACGTGCGCCGCGTGCAGTCCGCCGACCTGCTGTACTGGATCGGCCCGGACATGGAGAGCTTCCTGCCGCGCGTGCTGGATGGCCGCGAGCGCCCCAGCGTGGCCGTACAGTCCCTGCCGGGGCTGACCCTGCGCCACTTCGGCGAGGAGGCAAGCGATGAAGACGAGCATCACCACCACGATGCCGACGAGCACGACCACGATCACCGGCCCGGCAGCCTGGACGCGCACCTCTGGCTGCTGCCCGCCAACGCCCGGGTGATCGCCGCGAAGATGGCCGCCGACCTGGCCGCCGCCGACCCGGCCAATGCCGCGCGCTACCAGGCCAACCTGGCCGCCTTCGAACAGCGCCTGGACGCCCTGGACGGCGAGCTGAAAGCCCGTCTGGCGCCGCTGGCCGAAAAACCCTTCTTCGTCTTCCATCAGGCGTTCGACTACTTCGAGGCCGCCTACGGCCTGCGGCACGCCGGGGTGTTCACCGCCGCCAGTGAGGTCCAGCCGGGCGCCCGCCACGTGGCGGCGATGCGCGAGCGCCTGGCGGCGGCCGGCCCATCCTGCGTGTTCAGCGAACCGCCGCTGCGCCCGCGCCTGGCCGACACCCTGTCCGCCGGCCTGCCGGTGAAGCTGGCGGAACTGGACGCCCTGGGCGCCGGCGCGAAGAGCTACGAACAGCTGCTGGGCGAACTGGCTGGCCAGCTCGCCGGCTGCCTGGAAGGGCTGTAGGGCGCACGCCGGTGCGCGTGGCCTAGGCGGCCCCGCGCTACAGGGCGAAGGGCAGCGGCAATGCCACCCGCTGGCGGCGGGCCAGGCGGCGCTGGAACTCGGCGGGGTCCTTGACCAGCACGTCGCGGTCCTGGAAGCGGCGCGCAGCGATCAGCCGGGACAACCAGAAGCGCAGGCAGGCGACCCGCAGCATCGCCGGCCACAGCTCGGCCTCGGCGCGGGTGAACGGGCGCAGCGCGGCATAGGCGCCCAGCAGGGCGCGGGCCAGCGCCGGGTCCAGCTCGTCGTCGGCGCCGGAGCACCAGTCGTTGAGGGTGATCGCCAGGTCGTAGAGCATCGGCCCCGAGCAGGCGTTGTAGAAGTCGATCACGCCGGCCAGATGGCTGCCGTCGAACAGGGCGTTGTCGCGGAACAGGTCGGCGTGCAGGTTGGCACGCGGCAGGGCGAGGATGTCCGCCTTCAGCTCGGCCACTTCATTGAGGCTGTCGCGCAGCAGCGGCAGCTGCTCATCGTGCAGCTCCAGGGCCAGCACCGTGCCCTCTTCGAGCATCCAGTCCAGGCCCCGGTCGCTGCGCCGTTCGAGGATGTCATCGCGAGTCGCCACGTGCAGACGCGCCAGCCAGCCGCCGATCTCCGCGCAATGGTGGGCATTGGGCGAGGCGACGTGGCGGCCGGCCAGGCGCGGCTGCAGGATGGCCGGCTTCCCGGCCAGTTCGCGCAGTGCCTCGCCGCCCGCGGTCGGCACCGCGTAGGGCACCGGCAGGCCGGCCCGGTGCAGGCGTTCGAGCAGGGCGACGAAGAACGGCATGTCCGCCCGCGGGCCACGCTCGACCAGGGTCAGGACGAATTCGCCACCCTCCAGGCTGACGAAGAAGTTGCTGTTCTCGGTGCCCGCGGCGATGCCCTGGAAGTCCTTCAGGCGGCCGAGGCCGTAGGGCTCCAGGAAGACTTCCAGTTCATGGCGTTCGAGAGGCGTGAAGACCGACATGGCGGGAGGTCCGTAGTGCGGGCGCGGCGGCCGGGGCCGCCACGCGGGTTACCACTTGAAGATTTCCCAGGCGGGAATGAGCATGTCCGGCTGGTCGGAACGGACGAAGTTACCCTCGCTGCCGTCGGCACGCACCAGGAAGTACGGCTTGCCGTTCTTAGGCGTGACCTTGATGGCGTAGAGGAAGCCGTTCTGCCGGTATTCGGTGATGGTCTTGTCGCCGTCCTGGCGGATGGTGACGTCCGGATCGCCGGTGACCGCGTCCTCGGCCATCGCCACCAGCGGGCTCGCGGCCAGCACGGCGGCCAGCATCAGGCGGTTGAATGCGCGCATGATAACCTTGTCCTTTTCTCGTCAATGGTCGGTCCATTCTAGCGCCGGCCCCATGGAAAAGGTTGATCCCTCGCATGTCTAACGCCCCCTTGGTCCTGGTCGACGGTTCCTCCTACCTGTACCGCGCCTTCCACGCCCTGCCCCCGCTGGCCACCTCCAAGGGGCAGCAGACCGGCGCGGTGAAGGGGGTGCTGAACATGCTCAAGAGCCTGCGCAAGCAGTATCCGGACAGCCCTTTCGCGGTGGTGTTCGACGCCAAGGGCGGCACCTTCCGCGACGAGATCTTCGCCGAGTACAAGGCCAACCGCCCGCCGATGCCGGAAGACCTGCGCGGCCAGGTCGAACCGCTGCACGCCAGCGTACGGGCCCTGGGCTACCCGCTGCTGTGCGTGGACGGGGTGGAGGCCGACGACGTGATCGGCACCCTCGCCCGCCAGTGCGCGGCGCTCGGGCGCGACGTGGTGATCTCCACCGGCGACAAGGACATGGCCCAGCTGGTGTGCCCGCACGTCACCCTGGTCAACACCATGACCGGCAGCGTGTACGACATCGAGGGCGTGAAGGCCAAGTTCGGCGTCGGCCCCGAGCTGATCATCGACTACCTGGCCCTGATGGGCGACAAGGTGGACAACATCCCCGGCGTGCCGGGCGTCGGCGAGAAGACCGCGCTGGGCCTGCTGGTGGGCGTCGGTGGCGGCCTGGAGGTGCTCTACGCCAACCTGGACAAGGTGCCCGAGCTGCCCATCCGCGGCGCCAAGACGCTGCCGGCCAAGCTCGAGGAACACCGCGAGATGGCGTTCCTGTCCTACCTGCTGGCCACGATCAAGACCGACGTCGAGCTGGACGTCCGGGTCGAGGACCTCTACCCCGGCGAGCCGGACCGCGAGGCCCTGCTGCGGCTCTATACCGAGCTGGAGTTCAAGAGCTGGCAGGACGAGCTGATGCGCGAGAAGGCCAAGAACCCGCCGGCGCCACCGATCAGCGGCGGCCTGTTCGACGAGGGTCCGCTGAGCGAGGAGCCGGAGGTGGCCTCCCGCTACGAGACGGTGCTGGAACAGGCGCAGTTCGACGCCTGGTTGAAGAAGCTGGAACAGGCCGAGCTGATCGCCTTCGACACCGAAACCACCAGCCTCGACGCCCAGCAGGCCCAGGTGGTCGGCGTGTCCTTCGCGGTCACCGCCGGCGAGGCGGCCTACGTGCCGCTGGCCCACTCCTACATGGGCGTGCCCGAGCAGCTCGACCGCGACGCCGTTCTGCGCGCGCTCAAGCCGATCCTCGAGGACCCGGCCAAGGCCAAGGTGGGGCAGCACGCCAAGTACGACATGAACGTGCTGGCCAACGCCACCACGCCCATCGACATGCAGGGCCTGGCCTTCGACACCATGCTCGAATCCTACGTGCTGGACTCGACCGCCACCCGCCACGACATGGACAGCCTGGCGCTCAAGTACCTGGAGCACAGCACCATCCGCTTCGAGGACATCGCCGGCAAGGGTGCCAAGCAGCTGACCTTCGACCAGATCGCCCTCGAACAGGCCGGCCCCTACGCCGCCGAGGACGCCGACGTCACCCTGCGCCTGCACCAGGCCCTGTGGGCCAAGCTCTCGGCCACCCCGGCGCTGGTCAAGGTGCTCAAGGACATCGAGATGCCGCTGGTGCCGGTGCTCGCGCGCATTGAGCGCAACGGCGCGCTGGTCGACGCCAAGCTGCTCGGCCAGCAGAGCCTGGAGCTGGGCGAGAAGATGATCGCCCTGGAACGTGAGGCGTACGCCATCGCCGAGCAGGAATTCAACCTGGGCTCGCCCAAGCAGCTCGGCGCCATCCTCTACGAGAAACTCGGCCTGCCGGTATTGAGCAAGACCGCCACCGGCCAGCCGTCCACCGCCGAAAACGTGCTGGCCGAACTGGCCGAGCAGGACTACGCCCTGCCCAAGGTGATCCTGCAGTACCGCACGCTGAGCAAGCTCAAGAGCACCTACACCGACCGCCTGCCGGAGCAGATCAACCCGCGCACCGGGCGCATCCATACCAGTTACCACCAGGCGGTGGCGGCCACCGGGCGGCTCTCCTCCACCGACCCGAACCTGCAGAACATCCCGATCCGCACCGCCGAGGGGCGACGCATCCGCCAGGCCTTCGTCGCACCCGCCGGCTACAAGCTGATGTCGGCCGACTACTCGCAGATCGAGCTGCGCATCATGGCCCACCTGGCCAGGGACGAGGGCCTGCTGGACGCCTTCCGCCACGACCGCGACGTGCACAGGGCGACCGCGGCGGAGGTGTTCGGCGTCGAGCTGGAGCAGGTCACCGCCGACCAGCGCCGCAGCGCCAAAGCGATCAACTTCGGCCTGATCTACGGCATGAGCGCCTTCGGCCTGGCCAAGCAGATCGGCGTCGACCGCAAGCAGGCGCAGGCCTACATCGACCGCTACTTCGCCCGTTACCCCGGCGTGCTTGCCTACATGGAGCGCACCCGCGAGCAGGCCAGCCAGCAGGGCTTCGTCGAGACCCTGTTCGGCCGCCGCCTGTACCTGCCGGACATCCACGCGAAGAACCCGGCGCTGCGCAAGGGCGCCGAGCGCACCGCGATCAACGCGCCCATGCAGGGCACCGCGGCGGACATCATGAAGCGCGCCATGGTGGCCGTGGACCGTTGGCTGCCGGAATCCGGGCTGGACGCGAAAGTCATCCTGCAGGTGCACGACGAACTGGTGCTGGAAGTGCGCGAGGATCAGGTCGAGGCGCTGAAGGCCGGCCTGCTGCCGCTGATGAGTGGTGCCGCCGAACTGGCAGTGCCCCTGGTGGTGGAAGCGGGCGTGGGCGACAACTGGGACGAGGCGCATTGAAACGCTGCGGCATAAGGTCGCATCGTTTATGCGATTTTATGCCTTCTGGTTATTTGCTTATGACAACGCGATTTAAAAAAAACTGAACTAACCGTCAAAGTGGCCGGTCAGAGAACACGAATGGCACGCAAGCCCTTCGATGCTCCTAGCTGTGTTTTAGTGTTGGCAGATCTCTGAACCCCGCCCTAGCGGTTCAGAATTGAACCCCGGACTTCTCCCTCCCCATACGAAGCCCGGGGTTTTTTTTGCCTGCGATTCAGCCCCGAACTCACTCGGCCTCGTCGTCTTCCAGCAGCCCCAGCCACTGCGCCAGCACCAGCTGCGCCTCCTCGACGCCCATGCGCTTGGGCGCGGAGAACAGCTGGATGCTGGCCACATCGTCGCCCCACTCCTTGCGGATCTCCTGGCGCACCTTGAGCAGGGCGTTCTTGGCAGCGCCGAAGGTCAGCTTGTCGGCCTTGGTCAGCAGGATGTGCAGCGGCATGCCGCTGGCCTTGGACCAGTCCAGCATCATGCGGTCGAACTCGGTCAGCGGATGGCGGATGTCCATCAGCAGCACCAGCCCGCACAGGCTCTCGCGGCTGCCCAGGTAGGCCTCCAGATGCTTCTGCCAGTGCTGCTTGAGCGGAATCGGCACCTTGGCGTAGCCGTAGCCCGGCAGGTCGACCAGGCGGCGCTCGTCGTCCAGGCGGAAGAAGTTGAGCAGTTGGGTGCGACCCGGCGTCTTCGAGGTGCGCGCCAGGCTGGCGTGGGTCAGGGTATTCAGCGCGCTCGACTTGCCGGCGTTGGAGCGTCCGGCGAAGGCCACTTCCAGGCCGCTGTCGTCCGGGCACTGGTCGACCTTGGCGGCGCTGATCAGGAAAGTTGACTGCTGGCACAGGCCGAGAATGGGGTTCTTGGATGACATGGGGAGTCCGTATGGGCGGGGTAGCGGAAGTGCTCGCCAGCGGCCGGGAGAGCCCGGGGGCGCGGCATGGTGTCGCTTCCGTTTCAGCGACTCCAGTATATAATGCCGCAGATTTTGTGTGCGCTTTGTCCTTCCGCCGGGAGCGAGACATAAACGCTGCGCGACCAGACGCAGGCCGTTCCCATCCCTGATGAGGTCTGGCCAATGGAGAAAATGCTGATCGCCGGCGCAGCGTTGTTGTGGTTGTCGGCGGCTGCGAATGCCAATGCGGTACAGGATCCCGAAGCGGTTTATGCCAAGGCCTGTTCGGCCTGCCACAATGGACAGCTGCCGATGGCACCCAAGCGTGGCGACAAGGCCGCCTGGGAGCCGAGAATGGCCAAGGGCATGGACGCGATGGTACTGAGCGTCACCAAGGGTTTGAATGCCATGCCACGCGGTGGCCTGTGCATGGATTGCAGTGCCGAGGACTACCAGGCCGTCATCAAGGTGATGAGCGAGTAGTCCCGTAAGAAAACCTTATTACCTCTAGCCGTTATTGGATTAGCTGATGAACAAAGTACTCGTGAGTCTCCTGTTGAGCCTGGGTGTCTCCGTGGCAGCACACGCCGCCGACGCTGGGAAAATCGTCGGCGATGCCGAGGCCGGCCAAGCCAAGACCGCAGTCTGCGGCGCCTGCCACGGCGCCGACGGCAACAGCCCCGCACCCAACTTCCCCAAGCTGGCCGGCCAGGGCGAACGCTACCTGCTGAAGCAGATGCATGACATCAAGGGCGGCAAACGCGTCGTGCTGGAAATGACCGGCATGCTGGACCCGCTCAGCGAGCAGGACCTGGCCGATATCGCCGCCTATTTCGCCAGCCAGAACATGAGCGTGGGCGCCGCCGACCCCACTCTGGTCCAGCGTGGCCAGGAACTGTTCCGCGGCGGCAAGCTGGAAGAAGGCATGCCCGCCTGCACCGGCTGCCACTCTCCCGACGGCGCCGGCCTGGCCGCAGCCAGCTTCCCGAAACTGGGTGGCCAGCATGCCCAGTACGTCACCAAGCAGTTGACCGATTTCCGCGAAGGCAACCGCACCAATGACGGCGATGCCATGATCATGCGCGCCATCGCCGCCAAGCTGAGCAACAAGGACATCGAAGCCGTGTCCAGCTACATCCAGGGTCTGCACTGAGCAGCGCTGACAAGCCGAAACAAAAGGGTGGCCATGGCCACCCTTTTTCTTGGGTGCTACCGCTACAATGCCGGAACCCGTCGCCGTGACGCCGGTCGAATCGAGCCGCCGCATCACGCGGCCCCATCGTCAAGGAGCTCCGCATGCGTAACCTGATTCTCAGTGCCGCCCTCTTCAGCCTCAGCTTGTTCGGCCTGAGCGTCCAGGCCGACAGTATCGAGGCCGGCCGCCAATACACCGAGCTGAGCAGCCCGGTCCCGGTTTCCCAACCGGGCAAGATCGAAGTGGTCGAGCTGTTCTGGTATGGCTGCCCGCACTGCTATCAGTTCGAACCGACCCTCAACCCCTGGGTCGAGAAGCTGCCGGGCGACGTCAACTTCGTGAGAGTCCCGGCCATGTTCGGCGGCATCTGGGACGTGCACGGCCAGCTGTTCATCACCCTCGAATCCATGGGTGTCGAAAGGCAAGTGCATGACGCCGTGTTCGAGGCCATCCACAAGGAGAAGCGCAAGCTGGCAACTCCCGAGGAAATGGCCGAGTTCCTCGCCGCCCACGGCGTGGACAAGGGCAAGTTCCTGAGCACCTTCAACTCGTTCGCCGTGAAGGGTCAGATGGCCAAGGCCAAGAAGCTGGCCATGTCGTACCAGATCACCGGCGTGCCGGTCCTGATCGTCAACGGCAAGTTCCGCTTCGACATTTCCTCGTCCGGCGGTGAGAACCAGGCCCTGGAAGTCGCCAACTTCCTGATCCAGAAAGAGCGTTCCGCCAACTGAGTCCCTGCCTATGCTGCGCCGCTGGAGTTCCGGGCGTTCCGCAGGCCTGCGTCAGGCGCAGGTCAACGGCTTCTGCACGGAATCCAACGGCCACTGCGGCGATGGCCGCCTGCGCCTGCTCAGCTTCAACATCCAGGTCGGCATCAGCACCGAGCGCTATCACCACTACCTGACCCGCGGCTGGCAGCACCTGCTGCCGCACCCCGGCCGGGCCGGCAACCTGCAGCGCATCGGCGCCCTGCTCGGCGACTACGACCTGGTAGCACTGCAGGAAGTGGATGGCGGCAGCCTGCGCTCCAGCTACGTCAACCAGGTCGAGCGCCTCGCCGAACTGGGCGCGTTTCCCTACTGGTACCAGCAGCTCAATCGCAACCTCGGGCGCCTGGCCCAGCACAGCAACGGCGTGCTCAGCCGGTTGCGCCCCGACCAGCTGGAAGACCATCCCCTGCCCGGCCCTCCCGGCCGCGGCGCCATCCTGCTGCGCTTCGGCGAAGGCGCCGATGCCCTGGCCGTGGTGATGATGCACCTGTCCCTCGGCGCCCGTACCCGCACCCGCCAGCTGGCCTATGTGCGCGAGCTGATCGGGAATTACCGCCACGTGGTATTGATGGGCGACATGAACACCCACGCCGTCGATCTGCTGCAGCATTCGCCCCTGCGCGATCTCGGCCTGGTGGCGCCGCAGATCGAGGCGACCTTTCCCAGCTGGCGCCCACAGCGTTGCCTGGACCATATTCTGCTGAGTCCAGAGCTGGTGCTGGAGCGGGTCGAGGTGCTCAGCCAGCCGATTTCCGATCATCTGCCGGTGGCCGTGGATATCCGCCTGCCGACCGGCTCCAACCTGCCTATGCTGTAGTGGCTTTGCCACTGGATTGCCACCAATGACCAACGACGCCCAGCGCTGGAAAGACAAGTATCTGGCAAGCCTTGAACAGCAGGAGCTGGAAGAGAAGCGCTGGAACGAACGCCTCGACCTGCTGCGGCGCGGCCTGGTGCGCAGCTCTCTGGCGGCCGAGGGCAGCGACAAGGCGGTGGACCAGTGCATGCAGGAACTGCGCGAACTGATCCGCGGCGAGCAGATGGACGCCGGCCTCGCCGCACTGATCCCGCGCCTGGAGAAGGCCGTGCTGGATTCGGAGCAGCGCCGCCAGCAGCGCGTCGAACAGAACATCGCCGGCATCACCGGCCTGACCCAGCAACTGCTGGCCCTGGAGCCGCCGCGCGAAGTGCGCAAGGCGCTCAGGCAATTCGCCAAGCGCATCGACGAGCGCGCCAGCCAGCCGCGCGAGCTGCCCGCCCTGCTGGCCGAGCTGGGCAGCCTGCAAGGCAAGGCACTGAGCGTGCTGGGCAGCGAGCCGGTGGAACGTCCCGGGCTGCTGCGGCGCCTTTTCGGCGGGCGCGAGGACATGCCGGCAGAGGACGCGTCTCTCCCGCCGCCATCCCAGCCCGCTCCCCGGATCGATATCGACGAGGAAGACGAGCAGGACATCCCGACCGCCCCGGCCCCTGCCGAAGCCGATGCACCGACCATACCGGCGACCGTGAGGGAAAGCGCTGCCGGGTCTCCGCCACCGTCTGCCGCCACCGGCCCGCAGCCAACGCCTCCGCGCCTCGCTCCCAATCTGGACAGCCTGCCGCTGGACGCCCGCATCATCACCGGCGACGGCGATTCCGCCTACGAGCTGCCCGAACGCTCCGAGCCCGGCTACAGCGCGGTGGCGCCGCATATCGCCGAGAGCCTGCTCGGCCTGCTCGCCGAACTCGAACTTCCCGACTATCACCAGCCCCAGGGCGAGGCCCTGCGCGAGCGCCTGCAAGGCGGGCTCAACTGGTACGAGCTGGTGCCCCTGCTGGACGATCTGGCAGTGCTGGTGCTGGCCGTCACCGACAACGGGCAGCGCGAGTTCGCCGGCTACCTCAAGCAGCTCAACGAACGCCTGGCCGCCTTCCTCGACACCCTCACCGAGGCCCACGAGGGCTACAGCGAATCGGTGGAGAGCGCTCGCAATTTCAACCAGGAGCTGCGCGACCAGGTCAGCGGCCTGCAGGCCAGCGTGCAGGATGCCATCGACCTGCCCAGCCTGAAGCGTGCCCTTGAGCAGCGTCTCGAGGGACTGCTGAGCACAGTCAGCGAACACCAGCACCAGCGCGAAGGGCGGGAGGAGGAAGTCTCGGCGCGCCTGCAGGCGCTGACGCAGAAGGTCGCCGAGATGGAGCAGGAGGCCCAGGGCTTCCGCGAGCATCTGGAGGAACAGCGGCAGAAGGCCCTCGTCGATCCCCTGACCGGCCTGGCCAACCGCGCGGGCTGGGCGGAGCGCCTGGACCTGGAAATGGCACGCTGGCGCCGGTACGGCGGCGATCTGCTGCTGGCGGTGCTGGACGTCGACCACTTCAAGCGGATCAACGACAGCTATGGCCACCTGGCCGGCGACAAGGTGCTGAAGATCATCGCCGGCGAGCTTGCCAAGCGCCTGCGCAAGACCGATTTCCTCGCCCGTTTCGGCGGTGAGGAATTCGTTCTGCTGATCCCCGGCACCCCGCTGGAGGGTGGGCAGCAGTTGCTGGAAACCCTGCGTGGAGCCGTCGAGGCCTGCCCGTTCCACTTCCGCGGTGAACCCGTGACCATCACCTTCTCGGCGGGGCTCACCGCGTTCGCCGGCGAGGACAACAGCGAAACGACCTTCAGCCGCGCCGACCAGGCTATGTACAAGGCCAAGCGCGAAGGCCGCAACCGCATCGAACTAGGCTAGCCGCCTGCGGATGAAGTCCGGGGTTGCAGGGTTCGCCTCTTCCTGGTTGGCAACAACATAGATTGACACAAGCCCCCTTGAAAACACTGAGGAAAATCGACGTCTTAGGTACCAGCCTCTACAACATAGTTTGACACAAGGCCACCGGCACATCGAATAAAGCCCTGATCTTGGGACAACATAGATCGACAAATTCTTTTACCAGCCCTAGCCGGGCCTCCGGCTACCCAGGAATCCATTCCTAAACGAGTTCTGTGCTGGCTGAGCTTTCGGGTTAGAAGCCTCATCTCGCCCTCCCTCGCTCCATCCGCCACAGCCACTGTCTTCAAAGGAGCATTTAGGGCAGAAACGATTAATCTTCAGAGGCTAATCGATAAACGTAGGAGGTTCCTATGAACACCATGGACTTGCTCGCCCCTGTCGTTGAACGAGTTCTTTCTGCCGGGAAGCTGCTATCTACGGAGTGGCACCGTATCGGCGGCCCCCGAGGCCATGGGGACAAAGCAGCTATCGACTCCGAGATAGAGACTCAGCTACGACTAGATCTGCTCGAGATTCTGGATTGTGATTTCTGGGGTGAGGAAACTGGAACCCATATGACAGGCCACGACTACTGTTGGGTGGTCGACCCGAACGATGGAACAGGGGACTTCCTACAGCATCGTGCAGGATCAGCCATCTCTGTTGGCCTACTTCACAATGCAATCCCTGTTCTCGGGGTGGTCTACGCGCCGATCACACCGGATGGTGGTGAAGATTGCATCTCCTGGGCAGAAGGACTGCCAGCAATCATTCGCAATAGGCAAACAGTACCTGCTCTGCTTGATCAGCTGAGGTTGACCTCCAGCAGCGCGGTACTAGTAAGCACTGCCGCGACAAGCAAACTCGAACTCAATGCAGAGCTTTGTGCCCCGGCAGATTTCATTCCGATGCCCAGTATCGCCTATCGCCTCGCTCGTGCTGCAGTTGGTGATGCTGTCGTTGGTACGTCCCTTGTACCTGTGTCAGCTCATGATGTAGCGGGAGGTCACGCACTACTGATCGGCGCTGGCGGTGTGCTCATTGATCAAAATGGCGAACCGATCACCTATGAATCTGAAGAGCGAATGAAGGAGGTTTCCTTGCGCTGCTTCGGCGGAGCACCTGAAGCATGTCGAGAGCTTGTCACTAGGGACTGGAAGCGCTTGTTTCGCCAGTAATGAACTGAAATCCCACACACAACCAGTTGAAGGCAGGAAATCGTAGGCTAAGCGCTACTGCATTCGAGAAGGCGCCCCTCGCGGGCGCCCTCTGTGAAGATCAAGGAACGTAACAGCTCTTGGCCCTATACGCGCTGAGAGAAACGTACAGATCAATCAGCCGAGAACTTCTTGTCGCAAGGTGGCAACACGATTAACTAGCGGCTCAAGCATTCGCATAACAGCCAAAAAATCAGGGAGCGAATCATCCTTTATTAGGATGCTGTCCATCGCCGAGCCGTCAATGCAGACATCAAAAATAAAGCGAACACCCGGCAGCTCCCCCCTAGCCCGCTCCATGTTCTCTCGGCGGAACAGCCTGTATGCATCTGCCACATCATCGTAAACGATGAAGCCCAGCTTTTTCTGCAGCAGGCCAACCTCATAATCGTCAAAGTCGGCAAGTTCCGGGAGGAGCAGGTCCTCCAACTGTGCAGCTACCTTTACCAGCTCTCCCTTCAAGACCTCATATACCGCCATTCTTTTGCTCCCTAATGCTTGGTCGTTTATTTGCAGGGCCCGTGCTCCGATCTTTCGTTCTCAGGAGAAAGATCTTCGCTGCAGCCTGCACATTTCATTTATCTGCGCGCGCGCTCAGTCCGCTGTAGCACGCATCTGAACTCGCTCGGATGAGAAAAACAGCAGCCTATCTTGCAGGTTTATGACTGCTTGCCTTTGCTGTGCCTCTGCCAACACTACCTAGGCCCTGCACAGCATTGGAATATGAGTGGTCCTCAGCAAGCTCCAAACCAGACGTGCTGCCCTCTAGTTCTACAGCGACCCTCACCACATCAACAATGGCCGGCCTAAAACAAGGCAGGCCATGCCGGTACACCCAACATCTAAGGGCTTACCTTTTTCCGAAGGTCCACAGCAGCAGACTCAATCTTGGCCAGCATCTGAGCCCTTGGCTTGCAATCCTCATAGCCTTTAAGGAGCACGGCCCAGACCGTCTCAATGGCCTTAAGCGTGTCTTGCGGAGTGGTAAATCCATCAATCACTGGTCCGTAGTAAAACTTGGCCTCGACCTCCTCCGTAATGCCGTTGGGGTGCTCCATGAAAGCCCAGTCCTCAAGACGCGAACGCACTTGGTTCAATTTCTCGTAAACCCTAGCGGTTACGCCAGCAGCACGGACCGAACTGTTGCAGAGCTTATGTAGGATCGGTCCAACGGTTGTGTGCATCTCCAATGGCATTCCCCGTACCGGGCGCCATTTGGAACGAACCCCACGCGCTCCACCGTACGCTACCGCTCCATTTCTGACGCCACTGGATGGCAACGTGTGCGGCCTGCGAGGCTTTCCTGAAGCAATACGGGCCGGGCTAATAAACTTGGAATCGTATTCCATTTTCCGGGGCAGCCCCTTGGGATAAGCGCTATCAGGAATTCCCTCAACCAGGGTTTGCACCTTCTTGATTAGAGCCTGACTGGGCGAGATCAGATATGGGACGGAGTAGCCAGGGTAGTAAAGCCCGTGCCAACTTGGCGCCACCTGATACAGTCCATGCTCCTGCAGCCATTCTTCCCTAAATCCAGGCACAGGCGAAATGTAGGGCTCATCCAACAGCAACCAATCGCCGGTTTGTGGATCTTCCCAGCCGGTCATGTGATCGGATTTCGGTATCCGACCCAAGCTTTTCACTGCCTCAAAATTCTCCTTCCTGCACCCACCCACCAGCCCGGTTGCGTTCAAGAAGAGCAGAGTAAAGCTGGCTTGATCCAAGTACTGCATCGCACTGTTCTGGCTGGCAGCATCCGTGCGTAATTCGAGGTGATCTGGCGCTTCAAGTTTGAATCTACTCAGGTACGCGCCGCCAATCTTGATGCCATCAGCAAGCAATTCGGAGAGGGGGAGCTTGAGTTGAACCTCGACGGTACAGCGGCCAGATGATCGAGCGCTAGAATGGAGGTCATTCCAGTACACCGTGACATAGGCGGTAAAGCTCTGGGCCCTAGCCTTGGCGATGGCCCGCTTGGCGTGCATGAAGTTCTGGAAGCCTGCCTTGCGGGCGGCCTCATCAAGGGCTTGGTGGTGAGTGATGCCAGATACGCGCTTGATAGACTTTGCCGAGCGCTTGAGGCCGTCGATAGTTGACGGAGGGGTAGCGAGGGTAACCATGAATTTCTCCCGGTCTATCTCGCAGCGTCACCCGTCTCCGCTACAACAGACCGATTAAATTCACAGTCGGTCGTTTATTAGCAAGGCAGTGCCGTTACCAGCTCTTAAAGACGGGTGTCATACGCCTGCCGGGGCGCCGTTGCATGGTAGCAGTGGTTTTGCGATGACCTCAAGCAGCAGCGCATTCGGAAAGCTTCACCCCATTAATGCTGCCTGATCTGCTAAGACTGAACCTGCGATGCCAACTGAATCCAGGTTGGCTACTGCTCGCGCAGCCATTCGACTCATCAGAGGTTTGGCCAGAAACCTCCAATATGGGTCTGGCGCATATTGAATTAGCAACAAGTAAGGAAATCAAAATGGCAAGGATCGACCTGATTGTCCCGTTTTCACAGAAAGATGAAGCTAAAGCCCTCGGCGCCCGCTGGGATCCTGACCTAAAGGTTTGGTACATCCCCGAAGGGGGCGATGTGGCCCAGCTGGCCCGATGGCTACCTGTGACAGAGAATTCAGCTCTGGAACACGAACCTGAATTTCGCGTCAGAGCCCCTTTCTACTACGTGATTCAGTCAACTACCCGCTGCTGGCAATGCCCTGAATGGACGCGAGTTTTCTCGTTTAAGCTTCCCGAGGAGCACGAACAGTTCGACTACATTGAGGATGAAGACGAAGGCTTTTCGCTCACGAGCAACCTCGGCGAATGGAAGAACCATGGATATCGCGGCACCGCCTCCGACGTGTACAGCCTATCCCCTCAGGTCACAAAGCAGATCCGTCGCTTCACTGAAAATTTCAAGCACGCCTACAGCAGGACGGCCGGTAGCCGGTACCTAATGAATCACTGTGAGCACTGCGGAGCGAAGCTCGGCGATTTCTTCATGCACAACGAGCCTGGTGGAGCTTTCTTTCCGACCTCGCCAAACGAAGGCCAGCGAATGACTCTCTTTAGAATCAATGAGCGATTCGATGCCAACTGTAGCGTCGGCATTACCTCTGAAGATTTTTTCGACTGGATGCAGGTTCCCGAACAACCTTAACCACAACTTTTAAGGCTAAGGGGTTCTCCGCCTACGACGGCGAACTCTTGGTCTTCTGGATGAATTATCTACGGCGATACTCTTCGGTCGGCAGCAAACGCTCACGAACGCTCAATTTGGGCTGCCTCCGCTCCGCTAGCTGCGACTCTGGTTGAGCTCTACCCCTTCGGCTATGTATCTTAGGAGCACTGACGAGCGACCTAGGAATAAACATGTCTATTATTGCTGAATACAAAGCCCTTGAAGCTCAGATTGCAGAGCAGCAAAAGCGTCTGGAAGCCCTCAAGGGTGACGAAAAGCTCAAGCGTGAGATTGAATTCGAGACAAAGCTCCGCACACTGCTGGCAGACTACAACTACTCCCTGCGCAACGTTATTGCTCTACTCGACCCAAGCGCCAGCAAAAGCGCTGTGGCCCCAGTAAAAGGTGCTCGCCGTGAACGGACGCTCAAGACATACAAAAATCCGCACACTGGTGAAGTTGTAGAGACCAAGGGAGGCAATCACAAGGTGCTGAAAGCTTGGAAAGAGCAGTACGGTGATCAAGTAAAGAGCTGGGTAAACTAGCTTAATCTATATATAAGGGCCGCATGTGCGGCCCTTGTCGTTTCCGTGTCAACTGCGCGTTAATTTAGCCGACTTCACCACCATCAAATTTTAGTTGGAGCAAATTTTACTTTCTTAAGAACCCAGCTCATTTTCTTTTCCTATGCAGGCTAAATATGCTGAGCATATGCAATCTCCACCACGCTAATCTAGCCGAACCTAAAATAATGTGATCGGTAGTCTAGCCGGTATGAAATTCTTCTTGGATACAAATGTTTGGAGCTACGTAGCAGACCACGACGCTGGCTCAGACCTAGTAGCCGCCTCAGTGGCTGCGAAGGCGCCCATTTTGGTCTCACCAGCGATAGTCGATGAGGTGCAAAGGCTACCCAACGCCGAGGCTCGCCGCAGAATTGTGCGGTTAGTGACACATTCTAAATGGCAGCGCCTCATGCCGGAAATCTACAGCGAATGTGAAGAGCTGAAGGGCGAGATCAAACGCGCACGGCCTGAATGGATTATTCCCAATCCGCGGATGAAGGAAGTACATCGGTTACGGTATGACTGGGTACGTCGCACTGGCGGATACTGGGATCGCGTACGTCGAGGGGTAACGCAGGATTCAACTACCGAAAGCCTTCGTTGCGAACAAGAGAGTCGACTTGCCGTCGAGGAATCATTCGCCATCCGAGAGCGACTGAAGAGAGCCAAAGGGGCGCCAACGGAAAATCTACAGCACGTAGGTTTTCTACCTGAACCAAGCACCCGAGGTTGGCTTGGGAAACCGGTGCATTACTGGCGCGCACCAAGCCTGCATTTCTTCACTAAGGAGCTGCAGGTTTATGCAAGCGCGGTAAGGGAATGGCTAGATAGCGAGGTCGATGTATTCGCCATGCTTGCATCCTCTGAATCTATGAATCGGCTTTGGCTACACGAACTCGACCCAGCAGGGGTACCTCGACAGTGGCTTCGAGGCTCTTTCGAGTTTCTTCAGGCATGGCACAAGGTAACTAACGGTACACCCAGTGATTCACGATTGGCGACCCATCTCCTAGACGCTGATGTAATCGTTTCTGCAGATAAGAACTTTGTTCGCTTTGCAGATCGCTGCAGAGTCGAAGCTCCGTTCACGATTGGCAAACCTGTACTCATTCCTGCTGCACGAGCGGGTGTTGATGAATTGCTGCGACTGATTTCTTGAGCGAAGGTACCCCTGACTGCACGAGATAGGAGGTGAACCTGGGACGAAGGCAGCGTCATTTCGCTGACATAGCTCGGGCCAGTCGAGTCTCCAGCTCCTACTTATTCAACTATCGACAACCGGCGCCTTATTGGCTGTATGTAGCAATTCGAACAGAGTTTTTCGATCAGGACTATGCGCTGTCAAAGCAGAGCGTGCTGCTGCCAAGGACTATTTGTTGCGGCATGGCGGGGCTAACGAGGCGAATGGTCTGCTCGGTGTATCGTCGGTGAGCCACAAGGCCACTATTCGTCGGCGATGGAACCCGCGGGTGCCGCACTCCGGGGTACAGACGAGGATCTGACCTGCATTTATTTGGCAGTAGTTTTTCCTGGTATGGCCACCTGCCGCGGTGTCGAATGGGAGTGGACAGAGATAGCCAGTGCAGTGAGCCATCGTCCTGCCTGCGATTGGTCAGTTCTCATATTCCGATTAGAAGCTAGACCTACCTGATTCGCAGTGATGATTCGATCAGTGCTATCCTCGACTCGCTGCCCAAGAGCTTCCTCTCCCGTGCATCTATTATCGGTGATGAAACTTGGTTTGAGGCGGTCTCTTTGAGGCCGCCTTTGTCATTTCTGAGGTCGCCAGTTTAGAGCTCCCGGCTGCCCTGTCTTGCTGGGCTTGATCCTTGGCGTGGCTAGATGTCCCATCCATAGGCCTCTTATCCAAGGAGCCAGCCACACCCTGGCGATGTACTCAGCTGGCTGGGCCGAATGTGCCGTCTGCAAAACTTGCACAATGTTTCCCTCGCAAGCTCTACCGGTAAACGCATTGCGGTGCTTCATGACTTCAGCGTGGCGCGTACTGCCCCGACCTTGCGGGCTCTTAGGTTCCAGCAGGCCTGGGCCAATCTCGCCATCGCAGCCATCATGAGTGCCAGCGCCAGAGGTCCTTGCTCCATGCCGTCCCAAGCGCGATCAAGCGCGACACAACAAGAAGTCTGCTCAAGCAGTTGGGGCATCAGCAAGGGTGATGCATTAGGCAGTTTATACCTTGAGCGTGTTAGATGATCTGGCCTCTAGAGGATTCTGAGAGCGTCGATCTTCTTATGCGTTTCGCATAGAGACGTCATGTCGCCCCTAGCCATGACTTCAACGAAAGACCTCCCATCAAAGGACTCATTGTGATTCGCCATTGAGGGGAAGCCATACGCGTTCCCAGAGTTTTCGAATACTGTCCGGAGCACGGCATCGATGTTTGCACTAAGCTGATGTGTTGCAGTTGGTCTCCAGGGAGATCCCAATTTCCAAACCATATTGCTTTGCACACGTCTGATGCGAGATGCCCAAGATGCTGCATGCTTGCGCTGGCGAAGCGTTCCATTTCTCTAGGACGGTCATCGCGGTGAGCAGCGCTGCTGGTCCTTGCTGTCCCGAGTCACAGTGGCCTTGAACATTCGCGGTCATGACCAAGCTCAAATGAAAGATGACAGGCTTAGTCTCGGACCGGACGCAATATGGATCAAGCTACATTGCGCTCAGCGGATGACCATCGATCCTAGTTTACAGATGCTTGGCTAGCCTTATGGAAGCACGGCTATTCAAGCGTCGGCTCATATGAGGGTTGAGTAGTTGATCATAACGCATGTGGTGATTGAGGACTGGGATGGTGATGGCACCATCCGTATTCCCGATGAGGTTCTCCAATTGATGGGAGTCGATGTTGGAGACAGCCTTTATCTCGTAGAGGAATATGTCGGTACCGTTCGCTGTATGGTGCTGAGCAAAACTCCTCGCGTCCCTGACCGTATAGACGAGTTGGTGGAGCACATGGACTCCATAGCAAAGAAACAAACGTAACCGCCAACGCTTCCTTGTCAGCCGATTCTGCGGCACCGCTGGCGGATCGCTAGTGCCTCCTGCGGAAATTGGGCTCCACACATGACAACGGGTAATTGCTTGGAATGGAACTAGGCCGGAACGTCCAGGTTTCCTGCCGCTGCGAGTCCGCAAGAAATCTTATTTATCTCCAAAACCGAGTCCCGACCAGCAAGCTCTGGCGGATTAACGCCGGCACCTGGGGCAAAGGTTGCGGTACGGATCCATCACAACCTCGTTAGAAATATAGCGAAAACTAGGGGTAACTAGCATTTTTTGCTAGTTACCCCTAGAGGTTGATATAGCTAGCCAGTGTCGGACCGGCCAGGTAGAGATCTGACTCGACCATACAGGTATCTAGGTGCTCCTCTTGGCCTCAATTTCCTAGCCCGCTACGACCGTAGATCGAGTTGTCGGAGCTAAGACCTGCTGCTTGGTGGCAGTATGCGGGGCGGTGGTACAGGCAGCTAACCGATTCGGAATTGAAGCAGAAACTGTCTAACGCCATTGCCCGCACCGTACCTACAAATCGCATCCCTTGGATCGAGGATCATCTGATTAACAGCGCGGAGATCAAGAGCATCGCCTGGCAAAGAGCCGCGCGGGAGGCGTTGTCAAACGCCGAGTTGGCTGCATGCTCGGGCGCTTACGGTCCCCAGACAGCCTTGCTCTGTCGCGCCTCGCCCTGCCACCCCTGGTATTGCTCCACGTGCAATCCAGAGAAGGTGAGTTGAGACTCCTCTCGACATTTACGACTTTCGGCATGCCGCTTGATATCACGGTGGCCTCGCTTCGCATCGACCACCTCATTCCAGCAGACACGCGTACCTGGTAGGTAATGAAAGAGGTTTGTGAACATCAGTCACCTGGAGCTGGAGATTTTGCGTCGCAACAGATTTGCCAGCTCATTAGGGTTTCTGCCCCGATGCAGCCCTTCGCATCAGGCGACTGCAGACAGCCACGCTCTCGCTTCCGCTTACGAGTCGTGGTGTCTCACCTGACAGGTTCAGCGCTGCCGGCTCGGTAGTTATTGTGCTTGACCCACAGTAACAATCCAGACTTACTCGGTGTAATTGTTACCGCAGGCTGATCATTCTCGGCGGGAATCAAGCAGCAAGATTCTCAGATTATAGGGATGTGTATGCAAAGGAAGGTCGGTCTCATTGACGTATTTACCGAGCCCTATGAGGCTTGGACCTGGCGTAGAGCCAGTCAGCAGGAGGCCTTGGATCTTCTTAATCACGGCGTGCATCCAAGCCAAGCTATGGAGGTGAAGGACAAGCTTATCGCTGTGGTCTCCACGCCTGTTGAAGCTGCTAGTCGAATGCTTGACGCGCGTGTTGACAATGGGCTCGAGCATCACGTTGATGCTGCCCTGTATTCAAGCGCCGAATACCAAACGCTGCAAAGCTTGATGCCATCGGACGAGCCTCCGGCGCTTAGCGCTTACCAAGGTTCATTCACAGAGCACGACTGGGCTCCAGCCGATGCCGCGATCAAGTCCAATGGTGTAGAAATGGCTGATGGGCAGTTTTTGTTCCACGGGGGGCTCTGGCCAAGCGAAAGCAACACCTTCATCACGACACGACCATTCTCTACCTCCTTCTGCCCTCAGGTAGCATTGAGAAATGCCGAATGGCGTGGAAAGGCATACGACTCTGGCCGCGTAGACCTGATGGTTGTACGGGTCACACGGTCAGAAACGAAAGCCTACGCCTATAACCTCGAGGGCGATCACGGCAACGAAAAGGAAATTGTCTTTGCAAGCGGCGCAATCCTTCGTCGTGTCCGTGAATCCCAATTGGCCGATATACCTGTAAGCAAGGTCACCTTACAGTTGAAGACGCTCGAAAAGGTGGTGCCTGCCTATCTAGTTGAGGTGGAACTGAGCTAGATGCGAAAGAAGAAAGGGACAGGTCTATTTATCGGGCTGCTGCCCGCTTTTGGCCGATTCTGTTAAAAAAGTCCCGCCGCAATTTTGCTCATGAAAGAGCACGAGCGACGTTGAAGTCTGGGTCGCTTAGAAGATCAAGCTGCCTTGGTTTTTACGTAGCAATGCTCGATTTGGATGTTTTTCAGGCTACGAGCAAGCAACTCTGTCGCACACCGAGTTTTTCAACAGAATTGGCCGGAAGCGCCTCCACCGCTGGACAACTATCGGCCCAAAAATAGTTGCTGCTCCCCGCCGCCTTTACACGCAGCCTGAACTGAGATAGCTGTGTGACACCTCGAAAACCAGAATGCAATTCACACCTACGACGACTCACACGAAGCATGAGATGAGCGGCCAGCCCCCCCCACAATGCCCTGAAGTTGCACGCATGGCCTTGGAGGCAAGCCGCACCTTTCTAGCAACTGCGCGACTTGGTCTTCTGAACACTGGCTCATGAGTACACTGTCCCACTTGGACAATGCGGCTTGCTTGAAGTTATCCAGTAGGGTGCGAATTAGAATGCGCCGTACATTAATTACCCACCGAGCATGCAGAATGCTCCGCGCTGCAGATGGATAGTCATAATGGTGGCCTAGCATCAACGTCGACAGAACGCGCCTTAGCGAAACCATGTTTTGACCTATCTCTGTAGCTCTCGCACGGCGAGATATAGGGCGAAATCCAGTGACATGGAGATTCGGGTTGTCATCGGGTAGCCTCCTGTCGTTGAGATAGATCCACGCGAGGGCGAGCCAAATCATAGCTCGCGATAATTCGTGAGAGCGCAGAATGGCGTGGTTAACCTCGACTTCGGCTCCGTACTCTGCGTTGCTCGCGCTCGCGAGCACAGCCTCGGCCTGCGCATTGAGTGCTTTCATGACACTATCGGTCAAAGCGTTGGTGCGCTTTGACATAGAGCCCTTGAGCACATACTTGGCAAGCGCCCCGTGACAGATCTCGCCATTCAGTCGGTAGTCATCAAGGATACCGAGCAAGCCCTGAGGAACGGTTTGCTCCAGCTCAGACAGAAAATCACGATGGACATCGGCTACAGCATGGGTTCGATGCTCAAACGCCCAATTCTCCAAAATAAAGCGATTAAGAGCCGCATTGATCAACAACTTAGCGAACAAGCCATCTTGGCTTGGCGTTGTAGCTATAAGATCCGAGTACCATCTGCTTCTAGGTACGCTATGGCTCATCGACTCTAAAATTTCCTCGTGAATACTCTGTATCTCTTCAAGGCTGAAATCCCGAATACTATGTCGTGGTGTTTGCGACTCAGGCCGTGGGCGAGGCCGAGAGCCTCTTTCGGCATCGTAGATATGGCCTTGGCATTTGCTCAGAACCAGCCACGCTCCTGATTCCATTACAACCTGGAGCTTATCTGCCGTCTCAGATGTATCTTCGTTTGAGTTATATAACGACAACAGGTGCGGGAAAGCCTTTCTTTCCTCTTCAGGCACACACGTCAAAAGCAGATGCAGAAAGTAGTTCCGCAACTCGATGTCTGACATCGCAGGAGCCCTATCTCCAACAGGCTTCGTTCGTAATGGTACCTTGGATTTGAGTTTCGCCTCGCTCGGGCGTGTTTTGGACGTAAAGCGGCTGTGAGGGATTGCTACCTGGATCTCACTCAGCCATTTCCTGTTGTAAAAGCTAACCAGACAGATGACCTGCTCCAGAATACGATGTTCGTCAGCTGTGCCTGGCACCTTTGCCAGGGGAGGCAAGGAAAGGATGTCACGAATGACTTTCCTGATGGTGCTGGTCTCAATGGCCATCTTGAGCTCTTGGCTCGGATTTTCTCGCTCAACGCGTTTGAACTCAGCGTTGAGCGCACGCTCGATAGCGTTGAACGTGCGACTCATCTACCCTCTCCTTAGGTGAACAACAGCGTGGGCTTAGTCCGGGCTTTCAGGTTGCGGCGAGTGCGCTGCATTACTCGCTCCCCCTCCTCGGTGCTGCGGTAAGCGGTGATGTTGGCGGCGGCCAGAACCATGCCTTCGGAGATGGTACCTACGCGCCCCACATCCTTGTAGACACGTGCTAGCTCGCCGATCACTACCTCCTCAGGGTTCTCCTGCAGAGCGTTATGGAGATGCCAGAGCTGGTGCCCTTGGCGGATGAGGAGTTTTTTCTTGTCTAGATAGTCTTTCATTTCGCTAATACCTTTATGTATGGTTTTGTTAGTGTCCTCCCATGAGGACAGTGACAAATTTCAACCATACTGAGCGAAAGGTGAACGGCGAATCTCCCGCGAAACGCTGAGCAGAGATTCGGGCACCCTGAAAGGCTGTAGCCGCTGACCTATCTACACGACTCCGCCATACTCAATAGCATGCAGCACTCGCTTGGCACTTTGATATCCAGCCGCAGTCCGACTCATACTCCTAGGGGTTGCTCCCCCCAAAGCGATGTTAGGCCGATCCATCCAGTCAAAGGCCTGCTTGTGGTCTACAAACACCTCTTGGGCTAGTCGTTCAAGCATGGCTTCTACCATTGCCTCGCTGGACTCTCTCATCGTCCCCCCTATGAGATGGGCTTGCCTCCTAGCCTCACCAACTGAGCCTTAATTGGTATCAGAGGACTAGCCGAGGCCACTCAGATTACCCTGATACTCGGCATCAAGAGCAGGGGCTACTGCAGGCTCTGTGGCACTTGCCACAGGTGACCTGCTCCTCAGGTCTCAGTACCGCGTTGGTCGTAGTAGGGGCCGTTCTCCGATCAGGAGACGGCTATGGTAAAGCGAGGTCCCCCTAAAAGGGCCTCCTCGTACCATGTTTCATCACCGGTATAAACGCCCGGGAGAGGAAGCTCATGGGCAGCACATCGAAGGTAGCATGATCCTATCCCCCTCAAAACGCCCATCGGTCTGGACACTGGGCTATCCTTGGGTGGATCACCAACTGCGATAACTGAACTCATCTACACAAGGATGTTAATAGTGAAGTTTGATCTGAGGAGCGCAATTAATAGCATTTCTGATGTAGTCATGAATCGCCCCGCCCCGCTACGGGAGTTCGATCAGATCTACATGAAAGTAGCTGACATGGTCGTCCAGGCCGAGTACGTCGCTCGTGTTTTCAACAACAAGAAGGTCGTTTTCGTGGGAGACGGCGACGGCATCGCCCTTTCAGCCGCTCACCTCAAGGCACAAGGTGTGATCGACTATGGCCCCTCGTCGATTACGCTATTGGACTTTGATGAACGCATCGTTAACTCAGTTCTTCGGTTCGGCGAAAAGCTGGCTCCGAAAGTGGCTATCACTGCTCACCTCTACAACGTAGCCGATCCGCTTCCCACCGAGCATTTCGGAGCCTACGACGGCTTCCACATAAACCCTCCATGGGGTGCGAGCAACGCCGGTCAGAGCGTCACCGCATTTCTGGAGCGTGGCAGCCAGGCCACCCATGACAAGGGCTTGGGGATAGTAGTGATCGCGGATGATCCCGACCTTGCTTGGACTCAAGAGGTGCTCCGCGACACTCAGAAACGGGCAATCGACCTTGGCTATGTTGTCTCCGAGCTGCTGCCCCAACTGCATCTTTATCACCTGGATGATGCCCCTGACTTGCGCTCGTGCTCGTGCCTATTTCGCCGGGTACAACCAGACCTGATGGAGAAGTCCTCCGAAAAGCTTTCGAGCGATCGCCTGCGCAATTTCTATGGAAAGAACAATCCGCTGACCTACAAGTACGTGAGGGAGAAGCCAGACCTCAATGCCAACCGGGAGGCAGAACAGCGCTATTCACTTGAACATTACCTGGAGACTCCAGATGCCTAACCCGCTCACTGATGGACAGGGTGTGATTTTCATGAAGGTAGGCCTCCATGCCTCGGAGACTCTTGAAGATATCGTTAAGAGGAAGCAGCGAGAGTACGAGCAGGCCGGGTCAATCTTCTGGGGATATGGCGGAAGCTCCTGCCACCCCAAAACGATGGTGCAACCATTCGGCAGGACGATGGAGGAAGCAGGGAAGCACCTCCTAATCATCATGAACGAGATGAACTCGAAGCATACAGCCCCGCCAGTGGCCGCCGCTGAGTATTCGGAAGATGGCGTCGACTGGCTTGCGGTTCCAAAGGGTATTGAAGTCCGCGGCTCACGCTATGCCCTAGTCCTCGATGAGCTGTTGATTGATGAGTTTGAGGTAAACCTCAACGAGTTTGAGGTCGGGCTCGGACAATCCCGGGGCAAAACTGCTTCTGACTACCTGAAAGGTCAGAACGATAAGGGCTGCCTGATTTTCCATGAGCCCCACATTCCTCCCCCCCCAGAGCAGCGCATCACCAAGCAAATAGGGCTCATTGCCAGGGTGAAGCCACCGTATGCCGTCTTCTTAAGGAACTGACAGAGGGTCGAGCGTTGGGAAAAATCATCTACCTGACTGGGGCCCCGGCCACAGGTAAATCCACGCTAACTGCAGACCTGATTATGCGGGCTTCGCAGGTAACTGTTTTCACGTACAGCAAGGAGCTCGCCCGGGTTACCTCAACACGAGTCGGCCCGGTAACCCAAAACGATATGAGGGAGCAGTCAGCCAAGCTGATAACTCGAGAAGACGTTGAAGTGGTAGATGTCGAGCTTATTCAGGAAGCAAGGCGTCTCAAACAAGCCGATGGCTACCTGGTCATCGATTCGCACCCCGTCACGATCGAATCCTTCGGCTTTAGGGTTACCCCCTTCACCAAAGAGATGCTCCAACAGCTGGCTCCTGATGTGATTGTTTGCCTTTATGCTGATGCCGAAACTCTGGCCTCACGCATCAAGGCTGACCCTGCTGGCCGCCCATTACCACCGAAATCAGAGCTTGAACGGCACGTTGATCTACAGAGTCAGGTCGCCTCGATCTACGCCATTGAGACCGGAGCATCTCTGTACTTTCTGGATGCGTCAAAATCACGAGCAGAGGTTTTGAGCAACTTTCTGAAGGTCGCTCGCATACCCGAACTCAAATAGCGGCGCTTAAGCTTTGGTCAGCGCAGAAAAGATCGAAAGTAATGGGGCTTCGACTCTCCGAGCTACGCTTACTGCGCAGCTTGGTTACAAGGCGATTCCAATCCTCCACGGTTCCGCAGGATGAGACCTCAACGATGGCCTCAACATCGCATTGGGTAAGCAGGGCTGGATCAGAAAGCTGTACCGAATAGGGTGCAGCCATGTTGGCGGTAAAACTCACCGGATACTTCTTAGCAACGTTCCCGCTGACCGCATACTCAGCGTTTCGCACTACCGCTGTCACCTGAGACGCCCCCAGCGGCTTGTCACTTGAGAAGTTCCTCAGGAATGCGGCCGTGACCTGCATTTCCGTCCCCCCGCCCAAACTGTCGACGGATCGGCACACCAGTGCGTAATGGCTGGATTTTCGCCGACCAGAAGGCAAATCAGCTCGACTGGTGATCAACACATGCTTCGGCAATGGCTGGGTATTACCTCGCTCATCGACCCAGCTATTCCAGACCAACACATCACCCGGCGTCACATCGATGGCCTTCGCCTTACTAGGCATGGGAGAAAACAAGACCTGAATCTCGCCATCCATAGACCCGGCTGCGTCGCGAGCATTGTCACCTAGCGATTGGCCTATACCCCAGAAAAACAGCCCATCGCCCAACTGACGCTCCCACTCCTTGCGGCGAATGATCAGGTCGAGAGCCTCGCCTGATTCGACACCCATTTTGGTCCAGCAAAAGGTAGAGGGAATCATCGCTGTCGTTTCCAAGATTGATAGCTGGCAGTCTACCAAACTCTATTCATTTATGAAATTAAATAGCATATATTGAATATTATGAATAGAAATCACGTCCACGAGTCTTATGCCCGTCTTGCCACAGCCTTACGGCAGGACTCCCGCAGCGATTCTGAAATAGCGCGGCTAAGTGGGGTTTCTCAACCCACGATTTGGCGTCTCCGCAACCAAAGCACCGCGAGGATAAGAGCCAGCGGCCAATTCATTAAGCTATGCGCCTTCTACCAGCTTAATGAATTGCAGGAGCCGCTGCGTGAGACCTCATTGGAGGGCGAGCTAAAGGGTGCAATAATGAACATCTGGGACGGCTCGGAAGCCCATGCACGGGCCCTGATCAAGGTTATTCGAAGCCTCAAAGGGCTCGCTCAACCTCAGCACACGCCCGAGACCACCACTGAAGGAGGTCGAAATGCCGAACACGCACATTGACCGTATTTTCGGGGTGCTCGAGTCAGCAGGCTATCCACGAGATTTCCAGCATTCGCTTCTTCCTCACTGGGTAACCAGCGAAGTGCTCCAGGATGAAGGAGCAACCCTTGAGGTAGCGGCTATTTTGGCGAAGCGGCTGGGCCTGAGAGTCGCCCCCCTCTTTGCTGATAACCCAGGCCTTGAAGAGCTTCGCAGACGAGATACGAAGTACAAGCGCTCGATCCCTAACAAATCCAAGAACCTCAATGCTGCGACATCACTTGCCATGTTCGTAGCTGAATCGGTTGCCTACGCGACCCCCTTCAAATATCAGCCGTTCCCTACTGATCCGTTTGAGCTGCGAGCAGAAATCCTAGGTACCGAGGGCGGTAATTGGCTCGGCCTGCGTAACGCGCTGCAAGCATGCTGGCGACATGGCGTACCAGTGATCTATTTGGATCACGTCGGGGAAGGTCTTCCCAAGATGGACGGCATGGTCACCGCCGTAGATGGCCGCCCAGTCATCATCCTGTCCAAGAAGAGCACATCTTGGGCTTGGCAGCTGTTCATCATTGCCCACGAGATTGGTCACTGCGCTCTAGGACACATAGGGCCGGACGAGATACTCATTGATGAGTCTCTCGGGGAGCAATCGTATGCTCTCGATGATCCGGATGAAGATGAGCAAGCAGCTGACCACTTCGCCATCACCCTGCTCAACGGCAGGGAAAACGCGACCTATGCCTCTGGAACAAGCAGCATGTCCGCACGGGGCCTAGCGCTGGCCGCTATGGATTATGGCAAAGCGAATAAGGTGGACCCAGGCCACGTAGTCCTCAACTTCGCTAAGCACAACGATGCTTGGCCCTTGGGAATGGCAGCCACAAACATGCTGCAGGAGGGAAAGTCCCCGGCGGGTATAGTCATCAACGACTTGCTATGGAGATGCATTGAGCATAGAGCCCTCCCCGATGACACCCTAGGACTGCTAAGCCGCGTGGCACCGGCCAAATAGGGGCTCGTATGGCGCTCAATCTCTTCGTAGACAACGACGTGATTTTGAAGCTTGCCCAGTACGGGATCCTCGAGCGCCTGCCCGAGCTATTTAGCGACCAGGGCGAGCACGTCCAATTAATTGTTCTGGACTCTGCCAAATACAAGCTCCTACCTAGGCGCAGTCGCTTGGAACTCTGTGGAACCGAGGAAGTGGCTCTTCAGGTTGAGCATTTTCTTGATAGCGCTACGAAGTTGTCGCCTAGCGTGGTTGACCTCAATACGTTAGAGATCTTCAACGCTGCGCCAGGAATCGATGCTGGAGAGGCCCTCCTTTTCGCTGCTGCGGCAGGCGATGACAACGGCAGGGTACTAACAGGGGATAAGCGCGCGCTATCCAGCCTACTAGCCCAGGATCCCATGCAGCTTACCTCCTGGCTGACCAACAAGCTGATCACTCTAGAAGCGCTGATCCAAGGATTTGCCCACCTAGATCTACCGGCCATCCAACACATGGTTAGAGCCAACACCGGCGTAGATAAGGCCCTCACAAATGCGTTCGGCGTATCCGCCCCAGCTTCCAAAGACAGCGTGCAAGCTGGCCTTCAATCCTACATTGAGCACTTAAGGAAAAGCTTGGGAGGGCTCATAAATAGCGGCCCTCCGTTTACCTAGCTTGCCCCTGGCTCGACGGCGCTCCATACGATCTATGCGTTGCTGTGTCCGGTTCAGGCGACTTCGTCAGAACTGAGTTTTCTGGAGCGTTTCAGCTACTGCGGCAGAATGCTTGGCCCTACCTTTGGTTGCAGTGACCTTCTGGGTGGTTGTAATCACCTCAATCTTGAGGGCGAAGTCATGGGCATAGGGTCGGTTCTGAAAGAGCTGCCGGAGGTAAGCTACAAATCGCTCAGCTAGCTCGACGCTATCCAGGTAGAGCGTCTTGTACGAGAGGCGACCGGTAGGGCTCGCATAGAGCCCGGCAACGATGTCCTCATCTCTATAGTGGGGATTACTAAGATTCGACGGGATAAGACGGTGGGGTATCTCGACTCGAACCGTCGCGTACTCCACGACCGATTTGTTCGGAAAATCCCCAGCGCTACGCAACTTCTTTGAGTCGGTCACGACATCAGTCCTTTACTGTCCAAAAATCATTGTGACGTTATCACGCCTGAGGCAAACCACATCGAAGCCCAATAGCTGCTTGGGCTCCAAAGCTACTCAGGATATTGCCGGTGTATAACGATGTCGCCAACAAAGGTTGACGCAGCATCCGCTGCGTCACTGCGATCTTTGGCCAGCCGTCTTGAGCTCCATCCGGGCTAAAAAGGACCAGCAGCCCTCTTCAAGCTCAGTACTGCCCGGATGATCATGAGGCTTGCTCACACCCAAAGGTCGCAATATCCTTTCCGCAGGTCGGCTCAACCACACCTGCCACCGGGTGAAACGAAGCTGCGGTAAATACCCTCACGTCTTCCCCATCAGGGTCGAAGTGTAATCGGTGGCCATGACCCGTTTATTGGGAGAAGGCTCTATGCTCTTCGTGCCTCCGTGCGCTAACGCGCTCCGTACTGTAAAAAACCGCCTGTCTGCTGCTCTTCCCCATATATCGTCGTCGCACCTCACCGAAGCCCTCGCGTCCTCTGCTGGCTTCAGAACCAATGCATCTCTTCGGGCATCACTCTGGGAGCCAGGAAAGGATCCCGCGTCCTTCCCGGCGCTTGAATTTCACGATGGGAAGTTCCTAGAGCGACTACGCCAATTTGACTACGAGAACACCGGAGAGTGGCCTGGCTTTGCTCGCTTTGCAAAGCAGAATTGGATCGGCACTATGTACCGTTCAGAACGTGCCATGTGTGCGCGAAATCTGTTAACCGCAGCGATTATTTCCGGGCTCACTCAACGCCTGTTCGGGTTAGGCGCTAAGGAGAACTTCTGGCCAGGCGCTGACATCGACAATCGAACCGGCCGATCCAAGACCGGTACCTTTTTCCATGTATGGATGCCAGAGGGGATACCCACGCTGGCCTGGGTGGACGATAACGGGATGGGTGAGCTCACCGTCAAAGTCGCATGCTGGCCAAAGGATGATCGTATTCGCTATTCGGGTGGGTTCGAGTCTGGTGAGGCGACTGCAATTGGTTGGCTTGAACGGGCGAACGGCACCTGGATCATGAACGACCACCGAGGGGGTATCGATCTAGCCGTTCGCCGGACGGTACAGGGGCGAATCGCCCGGGCAATTTCGCCAACCATAGTGTTCCAAGATCAAGGAACCTTCATTTTCTGAGTAAGCAGCACCCTGATGATATGGGGGTGATAATTGGAGAAGCCGCCTTTGCAGGCGACTTCTTCCGGGAGGTGTGCGTCATCTCTCCCATGGGCAGCCCTTATTTTAACCTCACGACTCGCTAGGTTTCGTAGGAGGCTTCGGCGGCGACTTGGGCGGCGTTTTCGGCAAAACGTTCCTCGGCATAAGCGGATTAACGTTTAACCCCTCATTAATGCTTTTTCTTAGCACCTCATCGATGCTCTCTCTATCACGACTCATCTTCTTCCTCCGGCTGATCTAGAAACTCAGTCCAAGCCACATCAGTTACGGAAATTAGCATAGAAGTAATCCTGTCAGCCGGCTCATAGCAGCCATCAACAATCCACGTCGGCTGAATAATCAAATAGTGGCCAGTTGTGGGATCAGTCGGCCAAGCTCTTGGGTATCCCGCGAGCCTCCTTCCGTCCTTAAGCTGCAGCGTAACGCCCCTATCTTTTTGCGTACGATGTGCGAAACGCCATTCCCCATCAGCTGATCGGGAGGTCAATCGAAGGTCTCTGCATATCGCGTAAATAGCGTCGTTATTGGCCCACTTGGCAAGCAGAAGTCCAGAGCCGACGGCAATCGTGACACTCCACCCCATCGCAACACCATCTGTCCATTGACCCAGGCTGTGGAATTGTCCTGCCAAAAGCGCCAGCCACCGGATGACCTCGACAACAACCTGAATCACTACTGTCGACATCAAAGCTTGGATTACTCGCTCAAACTGACCGGGCTTAGGCGCGTCAGAAAGCCAATAGAAAATAAATGTAACAACAAAACCCGGCATTATGGCTTGTAATACCGGCAGAGCTTCAGCCAAAACACTGTCCATCCAGCCTCCTTGCGTTCACTGGCCAAGAGTAATTATTGAAGGGTCGTAACTGAATGGCTGATCTACGCCGCCCCTAAAATTTTGACGTTTTCTGCGAATATCAACAGCTGCTGAAAGTCGGCGATGAAACTGAAACCACTACATTCAGCCGTCCTCTAGTAAGCCTGGCAATGCTTTAACGGCTGCTTAAAGCATCTTGAGCGCCGCCAACTGAGGATGGTTCGAAAAGTCCTCCTTCACTGTACTAAGCAAGCTGCAAAAGTTGATACTCCTGCCTCCGCCGCCCTGTTTCAGAGTGCGAAGCGCTGCATGCCAAGCGGCCTGACCGGTGGGGTGAAACTGGAGACGGGACAGGTCACCACCAGCGCGGCTCCACACTTCTTGGTCCCGCGGTCCGAATGGGTAGAGTTCGACCAGTATCTCTTCTAGCATCAACCACGGAGCCTCTTCTTGCATCGTTGGCGTGTGCGGCGACTTCTTCCCGCCTTGGCTCAGCGCGACAGCGAAGTTCCCTTCAAGGTTGTCAGCTTTAAAAATTGGATGCTGGTTGTCAGGGATCAGTTTCTGCACCTCTTCGGATACGTAGTTAAACAGGTCAAAGACCTTGATGAAGCCGCTGGCACCCTTGTCGGCAGCTCCCCGCAATCCTTCGAGCAGTACCGCAGTGAAAACGCTATTTCTCGCACCGACAAATACGGCCGACACTTCGTCAGCGCGACACGATGCCATCAGCGCACGTCCGCTCCCGGCTGCCAGCTTCGCGAAGGTGTTTTGGGTATAGCCAGACTTAAACTCGTGGCCTCTGCCATCAGTCAATCTTTTCGAGATTGCAGCCCCCCCAGCATGACAGGCGTCGATGAAGACCAGCAGTCGCTTCGACTTAATCTGCGCAAGGGCCGCGGCCAACTCATTCGAGCTAATGGATGTGTTTTCAATGTCTGCGAGATCGCTATCCACTGTCACCAACACGCTGTCCTCATTACCAGGGCTGCCCACGACGGCACCATGACCGGAAAAGAACACGCAAGCCGTGTCATCAGCCCCCACCCGGGCAGCCAGCTCGTCTAGCCCCTTCAGCACAGCTGCCCGAGTAGCGCTCGCCTCTAATAGAGTGACCACGTTGGCGGGGGCATAGGCACAGTACTGCGGCGATGAGAGTGTCGCTGCGATGTCGTTGACGTCGTTCAGAATCGCAGCAGGCAGGCTGGAGACTTGCTGATAGCTCGCCACGCCGATAAGAAGGGCGTGGCCTTGCGGATAGCTAGTTGGGTTCATGTTTCAACCATGGAGTGTCACCGCCGGCCAACGATGTCAGTGTCACTGACACACAGGCGCAGTTTCTCGTTCGAAGGAAAGTCCTGGCACATCACTTTAAGGAGCTCGCGTGCAGTCGGCCGGCCGCCGTAACGAATTGAATTCAATGCAGTGTGCCAACGTGTTGCCCCGTTTTGGGACTGCCCTGGAAGGTCGGAATTCTTGCCTCCAGCGCGTGACCAAAGCTCGTCACTGTCTGGCCCGCTTGGATAGAGTTCACGGGCCTCTTTCTCGAATGCATTCCACTTCTCGACAGCGCTTGGTTTCGAGACTCCAAGCATCCAACGCGTATAAAAGTTAAGTAAGTCTGCGCACAACCGTAGCCCCGGCATGAGATCTGGACGATGGTCGGCAAACCGATCCGAGAGATTTTTGGCTGCGCGCTCCCAACGTCGGGACGCCACAAACGCTCCAAGTTGCTCAGAATCCGTATGAGAAAGAGTGCGAACGTTCCTCAAGAGGTTGCTCAGCCATGAGATGAACATCTCTTCGAGGAACGACGGAAGGGCTCTGATGATTGAGAGACGCGCAGCAACCGTCACAGATGATCTTTCAAGCACGGACTGTAAGCTAGAACTCGCCATGATTGCGCGCTCAAGCAACGCTTCAGGGGGAGTAACCGCCGAGCCTTTCGCTGCGACGTTCAGCCAGCCGTTTGCTGTCGCCTGTAGGTAGTGCTCACGCTGCGAAGCGGGCAGAGACGGCCAAAGCCGCGCCCGCTCCGGGATGGCACTAAGGTCAGCCAAGGGAGTATGGGCCAGCCTCTCGAGTAGGGCAGTGTCGACGGACCGCCCTTCGACGAGTTGAGCTAAAACGTTGTCGCGCACGCAGGTGGCATTGCTTGGTGCGTTCCACAGGGAGGGGCTCCTGCCGATCGCAGCGCCCCACAGCTTTTGCTCGGTAATATCGTCGCATCGGATGTTAGACAGGATCTGAGGGTGGGTGGCCGCCAGCTCAGCGCACAATTCGACCAAGCGCAAGTCCGTATGCGTGAGTGCGCACTCCAGCATCTGGAAAGGGCTTGCGTACCGGAGAGCTGACCGTAAACCGGCGCTATGGTCTGAATCCTTGTCCACCTTGAGCTGCTGAGCCGTGGCATCGAGAGGGGAGAGAGTCGAAGCTAACGCGGCGCCGTACGCGATCAGCCAGCGCTTTTTCAGCAACGGCGAGAGCAAGCCGGCCTGATTGGTAACGTGGAGCTTTCGAGGCACTTCCTCCGCCAGCCGTTGCTCAACTGCTGCATCAGCCGGTACAGAGTCTATGACCGCGGCGAACGCGGCTTGGCTAACCTCAGCCCATCGCCAGATCGCTTGAGAAATGGCGGGGTTGTCTCGACGAGCAGCAGTCGATAAGCCTGCTGTCACTGCAGCGCGCCAAGACGGCAATGCGAGATCCTCATCAGCCGACGCAGCGGCCATCTCTATTAAGTCGCTGTCGTCCACTGGCGCGAATACAAGGTTGCTAACGAGAAGCTCAACGGCCGACCATAGCGACCGCGTGTTGGAAAAACCCGGGAGTGCCAAATTCCTCATTGGCAGCAACTGCTTGCAGGTTGCGACTGAAATCAATGCCGTGAACCGCCCGATGATCTTATCCTTAATACTTACGCCGAGAGTCGTCTGACTTGAGAGACCGTCTATCAAACGTATGGCAGCCAGCAAGTCATCGAAACTCTCGCGACCAGAGAGGAGTGTGTACAGCCGTTCAAGCTTAATCAGATCCTTGAGCGTATGAACTTCAAGGCCCAGCTCTGCGGCAAGAGCCAGGATTGGCTGCAGGTCGCGCAGGCCACAGAGAATCCTTGCGGCTTCAGATTCCGGGGTTTGATCATCTGGCTTGACTATACGGCGCTTCGTCCAGCGAGCTTGGAGCTGCTCGGGCGTGCATACGAGCGCCGGCACGGGTTGCTCTACTATGTCGTTCGGACCGAAGCTCAGCCGGAACGCGAAAGTTCGCCTGAAGGCTGGCCAGAGGTTCCTCCACAGCGAATCGACGAGGTGCTCAAATCCTCCGGCGCTCAGTCGGACAACTGGAGCGAGCTCTTGGGCTGTCAACGCGTTGGCCGCGCCGATCAGGTCAGCAGCCGGTTCGTGGCTGCTGCCAACATTGTCAAGCTCAAGCGTTGCCACCGAGCCGGGGCAATCTGTAACCGAGGGTGCCAGCCGCCCAAACAGCATGGCCAGGCTGCCAACCTCGCACATATCGTCCAAGCTGATGATCAGCGCATGAGTCAGCACCATGCCGCCGCGCGACGCGCTCGAATCCAGGAACGTGCGAGCAAGAACGTAGTGCTCGTCGATTGGGAAGCCGCGAACGAACGGCGACCACGTCTGGACACCTAGAGGCACTGTATCTGGTAGGTCGAGCTTTGATGCAATGTCAGAGGCTATAGGCGCAGTCGTACTTGATATTTTGAGCCCGTGACCGCGACCCGGGACCTCGCCATAGACAGCCTGTTCGACTCGCATTCACTCAGGTTCCATCGATCATCAAGCGTTGGATCGGCAGGGTAATGTCGGTGCTCTTCACACCGTCGGGTAGCACTACGTAGCCGAACTCTTCGGGGCCGCGGATTGCGTACTCTTGGTCCGCATCCGTCTTGCTGAGTGTGCGTTCGAGGGCCGAGAGGCCAATGACAGTAGGCGACGCACAATTGCTGCGTACGAACGACCACAGCATCGGCAGTCGAGAGGCCAGAAGGTCAGCCGGTAGCTCCGTCGTTTCAAGCTCATCCCAGCAACTCAGAAGGAGCGTCAAGCGAGGTTTGCGAAGCGGCCGGTCCAAGTGGAACTGCGCCAGATAGAGCAGCATTTGAAGAAGCTCCACTGTCCTTGCTTGGTCTGACAGCTCGTATGCGGGCGCCTCTGCCTGGAACTCCACCGCAGCGAATGACTGCAGCGGGCGTGAGAACAGGTCGTCTTCAGACCGAAGCGAATGCAGTCTGATGAGCAATACCCAGTCCGTGGCCCCGAGTACGCGTTCGCGCCAGGCGGCAGGAATCCGGCGCTGCGTGACAAGGTTGCGAACCTGTTCGCCGCCGTAGTCAGGCCAAACCAGTTCGGCGTGGCGACCGGCCTCGTCCGTAATAGGCCAGACGCTCTCGACATAGGTGCTGGCCGGCGTGTGGTCGGTCGATTTTCCCTCTGTCAGGCAACTGAGAGCTGTAGTAAACGCCTCCAGATTAGTCGGAGCGCCGGACATCTTGAGTGCACATGCTCTGACCATGAGCCGCTTCAAAAACTGGGCTCCATAGTGAGTCTTACCGACGTTTGACTCGCCGACCAACAAGATAGTGTGTTGAGCAGCCACCAACTATCTCCTATCAAATCGAAAAAACGGGTCGTGACCAGACGCTTCTGTCGTGGGCAAATCAACTCCCGTTCGTTTGGTGCAAAGGACCCAGTCAAATAGCTCGCGGAAGCCTTCTGCAGCATCGACTTCACCACGGGGGGACACGCTGACTGTGAACTCTGGGACGCTTGATGACGCAGAGGCCACCGCTTTTCTAATCTGCGCTTCCATGGCTGGCGCCACGTCTACGTCCCCCTTCGTCCAGACGAGTGCCAGACGCCGTCCGCGGGCCTCAGTCACTGCACGCTGAGCAAGCAGCTGAAAATCGTTTCGAGCGGCCCCCATCTTGGGTCCAGCAAGTGCCTGGCGATCAGCAATCAGTAGCGTGACATCTGCATGTCGGGCAATCCAACGGGCCCCTTCAGCGTCGACTGCCTGTTCATTGACCGCCCATTTTTGAAACCACTCTCCTGGGGCGTCGGCAAAAAGAAGGTCGCGCAGCGACCCGTCCTCACGACGAAAGCCAAGGTGAAGCATCCCAGGTGCTCGAGCCGCCCCACTTGGCGTATGGGGTGGAAAGCTTGGAGGCTGTCCCGGTTTCCAGCGTAGATAGGTCGCAACTGCCTCCCAACCTGCAAGCGTGTAAGAGTTGCTGAATAAATTTGCGTTAGTAGTCAGCGCGCCTCGACCAAGCAGTAGATAGAACGCACCAAGAATGGTCGTCTTACCTGCGCTTTCTGGACCGACGATACCTACAGTGATGGGCTTGACCTTACCACTAACAAAGTTGAGGTCAGACTCTCCCATTGCCAAGCCGCTCCACGGGAGCAGCATCTGGTCATCGCCAGGCGAGGCAGTTACCTCTCCTTTGCTGACACGTTTCCACTCGGGGCACATGTCAAGCCGGATGTGGCCCAACGTACAAGTGGTGTTGTCGTCCGCGAAACAGTTTGGTTGGGGGCACCTGTCCATGGGCGGCTCACTTCTTTTTTGCCCGAGTGGTTGGGCCGTTGCTGGTGGCGCGGGCTGTCTGAAGCTCACGGAATAGGTAAGTTCCCCAATCAGACGGGGTCATCGAGGTAGAAGCATCCACGCCACAGAGTGCACGCAGGGTCGTTGGTTCGACTGCGTCTGAACCCTGCGGGTGTCCAATCAACGACAGCAGCGGGCCTCGGCCAACGGGTACAGGCGCGTATTTAGCAGCCAACGTGCGAAAAGGTTGCATAAATGTAGCTGTCCTGGCTTCGCGCACAAGGCTCGCGAGATCACGCTCACCGCTCGCAGCGCCTTCATCTTCAACCGGTAGGCAACGGATGGCCTCCCGCAGAAAGGCCGATACGCTCGCTGGTGAGTAGGTTGGCACCTGCTCATGTAAGTCGAGCGCCATCAAAGCAGAGGCCTCGAAAGGCGGAAGGTCAAGGTAGCTAGCATGAGCGCTCGGGGAGTACAGAGCTTCCTTCCACCAAAGCAAATTCGTGCGGCGCTGCAGGCCTGCCGTGGCGCCACTGAAGCTCGCTAATGCCTTATCAATGTGAGTGGTGACCGCCTTTGCCAGCGTAGACATTGGGCCTGAGAGATCCACAGGAGCTGGCGCAAGCTCCTCGGCCATAGCATCCAAAGCATCAGCAATGGCAACACTCATCTTGTTTGCAAATTGCTGCGACCACGCTTGCTGATTGTTCGACGGAGAAAACTTGTTCGGGTCAGTGGGGCCCCAGGGGCCCGCAGCTGAATGGATTTTCGCCAGTAGCTCATCCTGATCGACAGTAGGGGCCTCATAGTCCATAGACACTAAGGCTGGCGGTGTGTATTGCAACGGGTCGACCGTAATCATCTCCGGAGTTGCCCACTCTGCCTCGGCACGTGCATCGACCTTCGTCTCAATTTCGCTCACAGCTTCGCGCCAAATATCAGCTTCGTTGGCTGTTTCGGTGTGAGTCAGAGCATTGCGTGCAGTGTTGACAAAGGCGACGGCAATCGCATCGTCCGAACGAGCCGCCCGCACGATCGCATCAAGAAGGGTGGCCCGTAAGATACTGACTGGTCGCCCTGCGAAGGCATTGGCAACGGTCTCCCATTGCTTACGGAGGGCCGCCATCGCCTCGTCCACGGTTGGGTCCGTAGCTGCAATGTTGGGATCGGCCGCCACCATCGTGAAACTGGCGGTCTTGGAGGGTGATTTTCGAAGAATGGCAGCCAGGTCTTTGGCCGTGGATCGAAGCTTATCTAGTTTTGTGTCATCGCCCTTGAGGTCGATGGCTCCAATTTCAAGAAACTTCAACAAAAACTCTTCTTCCATTCCCTGGCCTCCCGACCTTTTGTTGTGATACGTCAAAATGATACTTGAGCCAGCCACAGCCCGATAGCTGCGGCTGAAATCGGCCGCTTTTGGCCGAAAGCAGCCCTTCGATTAGCCCATTTCTTCAGGATGCTCTAGTGTTGACCTCGGCCAGGACGGCCTCCAACTGAAAGGACTCTACATGCGATACCTCAACACGCTTCTGATCGCACTCGCATCAGCTCTCTGCGCTACCTACCTCGCACTCTGGTTTACGAAGCCCAGCCCAATCGAGAACACCACCATTCCTCCACTGATCTTCAAAGAGGAGCAGGATGATGTTGTGATCTGGGGCGGATGGAAGACCGCCGAGGGCTACCAGGCACCAGGAACGAACGCGGTAGAAATCCGCTGCAACCGCACCTCCAATACCTGCCACGAAGCGGTCGCCTCGATCCTGCATCACAACCAGGGCGAAGACCTCGAAGCGCAGGTTTTCAGCTACAAGATCAGCAGCTGGGACTCGACCAAACTTGAGGCCGTGGCGGAACACGCGATGGGGGAGTGCTTGGAGCGTTACCTCGTCGTCCACATACCTGACAAATCCGCTGCTTTGAGTTGGTCTCCACCCGACGGGTGCGAGGGCGATACAGGCCGTGCGGTTTTAGTCGGCGACCCTCTGTAGACCACGATGAATAGCTTTTCCTCACAGCAGCGCAAATTGTCTTTCGGCCTGTGTTTGGTCATCGCGACAGCGCTTGGCTTTTCTACGCTCGAGGCCCTTGCGGCCAATACTCCCTGTTCTGGTAGGAAGGGGGGCATCGCCGGGTGCGATGGCGATCTCTTCCTTTGCAATGACGGCTCTATTAGCGGCTCTAAGAAGAGCTGCTCGGCATACATGGGAACGGGGCGTGCTCCGGTTGCTGCCCCACAGCAGCTCCTCCAGAGCAGCGGCGAGTGTGCATGCGGTACAAGCACGTTCTGCACTGGCCCACGAGGGGGCGTGTACTGCCTGACCCCTTCTGGCAACAAAAGCTACGTGCGAAAGTGAGGCCTAGTAGTGCTGAACGGGGATACCCAGGCCGGAACGCTCGTTATTCTACAGAGACGCTCTATGCGGCGCTGTCTTCAGGCCCTAGCGGTGAGCCTTGGCTTTCTATTGATGGTCTCGCCTGCGAGCGCCTGTAGGGCATATGCCGCCCTTGAACTCGGCGACATCCAGTACGCGAGCATGATCGTCGTAGGCAGAATCGAGAAGTATGAGATCGTCCAGCCCACAGACGAGAGATCAAATTTCTGGAGGGCGAGGTCGAAGAGTAAGAAAATCCTGAGTGACTACGCACGCTTTGACGTGGTGGTAGACGAGGTTTTGGTTGGGCAGCCGTCCCGAGTGATTTCGGCAACCTGGGACAACTCTACGTTTGCTGAGCCTGAATCGATGAAGGCGGTACCGTACTTGATTGCGCTACGAGAGCCAGACTCCAAGACTCCACCGCTGCGTGGCCCCAGTGCCACGACCCTGCCTAATCCAGAGCCAAACTTGCTGGCGGTACTGCAGGCGCCTTGCGCCCCGGCTTTCATCTTCGAAACTACGAGCGTTGAGGCACAGACAATCCGGAGCGAGCTGGGACTACCAAAGATTCGCCAATAGCGTCCAGTCACCAGCGTCTGCTACCGGCCTATTCCGTTGAAAAACTCGCCTCGTAACTGATCGGCGCTCGACCGAGTGCCAAGTTGCTCCGGGCGAGTAGTGATTTTTCAGACTATCGATCTGGATTTCTGGAGGCGAAAGCCGCTGTTCCGATCAAATCGCCAGGCCATTTGCCCCTTTCTGCATTTTCGGCATCAGCCACAGGGCCATTCGCCTCAAATTCTGGGCAGTGGCGGCCAGCAAAAACTCGTCCTGCGCACCGTTCAGGCCTCGAAGTCGAAGCCGATCTAGGCGCAGGATGCGCTTGAGATGTTCGCGCGAGCCGTAGCAATCCAAGCACTGATGCTTAAGATCGACCCGACCAGCGACTGGAAAGACCGCTTCAAAGCCCTCATGTCGAACTTGCCGATTGCCAGCTTTCGGCGAGCAGGCATGACTGAGGGAGTGCTTGGCCTGGTACCAGGCTGGGAAACGCGCCCTTTCTGGTCGTAGCTTCTGTCTTTCCCGTCAATTAACCGACTTTCATGTAGCTCTGCCGCTCGATAACCGTATTGACCTCTAGCTCGGCCATATCAAACTATTCAATGCAGGAGCCGGCAATGCTTATGTTTGAGCCCCTTTGCGACTTCTTCCAACGCCGTCAGATAGCCCGCTTCGAGGCACAGGCGGTCGGCCTGAAACTGGTGACCCAGAACAGCGAAACCTTGCGCGGCAACTTTGTGTTCCCCGGGCCGAGTATCTCTGCCTCGGTCGAACTGGCTGGCCAGCGCGTTGGCGTGATCAATTACGGCGTGAGCCCGCTGCAGGATCGGGTCTACATCAGTGAATTTCGCATTGCCCCCAATCATCAGCGCCGCGGCCTCGGGATGGCCACATTGTGGCGGCTCTCACAGCAGTATCAGGTACCACTGTCTCCCATGCACGAAATAGGCACATCCACTGAATTTTGGGAGAAAGCGCGCCGACGATTCGCCAGTGCCGGCGCCGAACTGACCGAAGACATTCGCACCGGCAACCAAGAAAGCGAACAACAGCGCTGGCAGCACCTGATACCAGAGCCAGAACACGAACGGCTAATCCGCGAACTGATGACCTCCCCAGAGTGGCCGACCATAAAAGCTCGCATGGATGCGGAGTACGATCCAGGTTACAAGGACTGATTAACCCTGGCGCCGACTGGTCGCCGCGAGTTCCAGTTAAGTACCCGCTGGAAACGACCATAACAATGAAGGCTAACGTCCTCAGCTGTCGTGTTATTACCGCTTGCTAGTTCTAGGCATCTAATCCACATAACCAAATGCCACTTAGTATTCGAGGAGCTTCGCGCTACGTTTTTCCAAAAGCTCAGCAGTAGGTTTTGGTTGATAGTACGCAGCCCCCCCAAGAACCACGTTGAAACCAGGCGGTCCCTGCCAATCCCTAGCTACACCGGTCGACTTAAGCAGGACCTCTGGATCAATGCCGTTTCTTACAAAGCTCTCCAAGTCCCATTCAAAAAAGCTTACAAGGGCCTGAAAAACCGGGTTGGGCACGCTGGAAACTACATTAAGACTTCCAGTGTTCATCGGGAGACCTAGCCTTGAGATATCGGTAAGCGCACAAATAAGCCGCCGCAATAGAAAGTGCCAGGAAGATTCCATAAGGAGCTCAGCCTGCTGAGAAGCCAACGGAAATCTGCGCTTACGCGTTGTTGGATCCGGTGGTAAACGGACTGGAAGTAGTTTTTGTAGATTGCTGAGGTTGACCCGCTTCTGCCCTTTTGATATCCGATAGAGATCCTCTGCACCCGCGATCAAGATTGCTGCAAACGCGCTATCTCGGGAATCGCTGACGTCCTCAATCTCAACAGACTCATGCTTTGGCGTTTCGAGCTTTGACATCAGCCATGGCTTGTCATTTTCATTAAGCCATCGGGTGGCTTGATAGGCATTTTTCCAGAGATATTCTAAGTCGGCGTCCGCTCGTACAGTTAGGATCGTGTCGATCTTATGACGATATTGCGACTTCCTACCTCTAACAATCTTTGGCTTTTCTGGCTTTGAACGTGACCTCGCACTTGCGCCTTGAAGAATGAGTTCCTTGTTTAGAGCATCCTCAAATCCATCCGCGCTTCCGAACAGATGCAGGGCAATAATTAAATGTCGCGCAAGAGGCATATCCATCTGGTTGTTACGAGTGGTGAACCTTATCCATTGATCATGTTTCCCTGCTTCATAAGCCGCGTCCATTTGCGACAAGGCGTCATCACCGTAGTTATCTCGGATGCTATCAAATAGTTTTGCCGTACTAGTAAATTTTCCGTGTACATAGCCCCGCTTTCTGCATTGCCGCCAATAGGTCGCGCATAACGCCTCGCTACTCATCAACGGTAAATTGCGCTGCAGAAGCTCGTGAGCGAAATCTGCAAATCTCTTTTCAAGCTGAGTTCCATAGGTCACTGCCGCGGGGGCGAGAGTGCTCCAGCCACATACACATGGATCGGTCAGGTTCGGAAGTAACCGCAGCTTCCGGAAGAACGGGTGGGTGCATTTGGGGCACGCATGTATTAGCTGGTCACCATGTCGCCAACAGACGGAGACACCTGGTAAATGGTGTGATCGATGCCAGTAGGCGTACCCCAGATCCAGCAGGTCTTGCTGCATGCAGGTAAGACAGAGCTTTGCTTTACCGTGGACCGTTCCCTCTCGGCGGGGGATACGGGCAACCCCAGAGAAACAAGGCTCTGCAGTGGCACTCTCCACTCCTTGGCTTACCCCTAGAAAGGATCTGTATGCAGGGAACGTAGTGTTGGTGCGGATTAACTCATCAAGATTGTTCTCTGCGTCACCAGGTAGCTTGGCAGCAAGTACATCAATCCGCTTCGGCAGCATCCCTACAGTAAAAGGAGCCGATCCGAACAAGTCACGAAAGGTTTCTGCCTCAGTTCTGTTACCTGAAAGGAAATGATAACGAGTGATACGAGAGTGCAGCATCTCGTCCGGCATCGACATAGGAAAAAATAGCAGGTCAGACATCTATAATGGGCTTGTGAGATAGGACTTTGAGTTATACGCATCCTGCGAGGCGGGGCATTTTAAACACAAAAGCTCCGGTAATTGGAAAATATTGCGAAGCTTTCAACTTTACAAAAATTCGCCATTAATTTGACATTCTATTATCGGATATTGCATGCCCCATACGTCCAAAATTAGGCTTACATCAGAACTCTCATGGCCTAGAGCACAGTAAACGTCTCTCAACGGCTCACACATTCTCAAAGAATATATCCATAGAAATGCGTGACTGGCATATTGCTATAAGAAACAGGACTTAATTGCGGCTGCCTAACATGCAGCATGTAACAAGGCCTGTATTCTCGAAGGCCACCTACGACCGGCTAATTCAGCCTTGCTTGCCTCGCCGCGTTATGAAGCCAGAATCACTACGGCCTGATGCAAGCAGTTCGATATAACGCTGAGCGGGTCACGCTTCGCTGCTCATTTTCCAGCTTCGCTTTGGCCCACTGCAGACGCCGGGCGTGAAACTCCTCAATAGACTCACACGTCTGCTCCAGAGCTCTAGCACACAGGGGTAGCTTGGACAGCTGTTTCTCGAGACGTGGAAGGATATGCAGTTCTCGCCCTACCCTAGCTCGCGAGATCAATACGGGCTTTCCCGAGCCAGCTCGAAGGCGCTGTGCACAAGATCTGATTTGTTCAGCAAGTTTCGCGTCGAGAACAGCGAATGTACCGGCGTTATCGGAGCGCCTTGCATGAATACCTACATGTTTGGCGATGCAGCCTGAAAGCCAGGCTCGATCACATCGATACAGCCACATGTAATCGATGCATTGGTGAGCTTGCAGGCGCTCATACTCAATCTCGAAGGCTGCTCGGCGCCTGAGGCGCTCACTTAGAAATCTTGCTTCTCTCCATGCCTTCGAGCCGCCGTTGACGGCACGAATGGTTCGATAAACATACACTTGAGAGACCCCAAGCGCAGCGGCGATAGGCCGTGCCTCGCTTCCGGCCAGCGCTAGTTTCCAAACCGCCGCAGATAAGCCTTCCAGCCCCTCTAATAAGGTCTCAGAAAGCCTCGTTTTTGAATAGCCGACATCAATTGGCGATGGGCGCTTAACCGCTGGCGTTGATGGCTTACCACCACACAAGAGATGAGGCAGATCCATCTCCAGCGCGGTGGCTAACACAATGTATTTGAGTGGATGATGCGTGTGCCTTGGTCTCCGTAGCAGCTTGGTGACCCAAGTCGCGGGCAGATCTGCGGGCGACTCTCCGAGAGTCGAGTATTCCCAAGCTGCAGGCAGGGCGTTGAAGACGCATGCCATATGTGCGTCCAAACGACATAGGTCTAGCCGGTGCGATACACCACGGGTTAGGCCTAGCTCAGCAGCTTTTCGCACAAAGCAAGAGCGCACTGCAGTAGGTGATAGAGGTTTGAGGTCTAGCGTAAGTAGCTGCATTGAGCAGAGCGCTATCTGATGTAGCGCTGGAAAATCGTCTAGACCAGCATCAATCTGACTTGAATGAGCTTGTACATCATCATCGTCAGGTAAGTTGAGCTGCCAGGAATTACGGCTATACCAGCTCGGATCCACCATCCTGAGCGGATCGCCGTGGTAAGGACATACCAACACGCCGGGAAGCTGGTGAACGCGGTGCCAGTACGCTGCGCCAACACGAACGATGTCCTCATTGAGGCAGGCCGGACAGAACCGTACCCTCGAAGCTCCTTCGAGCCGACTGGCATTAACCCCTAGTTTCAGCATTAGCCACTTGCCGTCCCCGGCCATTGAGGTGCGGGCATGCTGAATCTGATCCTCGGTGAGGAAGGGCGCGTAATACGGCAGAACGGTATGACACGTGATGATTTTGGATACCGAGAGATCCGTGCCCGGGGGGAGCGACCCGACTAAATCATCCAACCGACAGGGAAACGCTACATTTTGCGTGAACGAGACCGCAGCTCTGTTGCCGGTGAACGCAGCCTTGCGGCTATGCCCGCCACAAAGCCGGGCATAGCGAGAGAGAACGCTGTGTAGCGTCTCGTCGGGGAATGCTGCAGGGAAGAAATGGAATTTCAGCTCCATTACGCGACCCTCGAATCATGAGCGACGGTAGGTCGGCGAGAATTCGAAGATATCCTTGGTGACCCAGCCAGCTGACTTTAGCTCTGCAAGGGTGTCAGGATGCTCACTGAACGCCTTTGCTTGCGACGCCTCAACAGCGACAGCTACAGGCGTACCGGCTTTCTTAACAGCAGGTTCTGGTACCGCGGTATTTGCACGTGCAGGTGGGGTCACACCTCGAAGCAAAGCAAGACGGTCAGCTCGCCCAAGCCCACTGAACGCCATCATTTCCATCAACTGCTCCTCTATGGGAAGCAGGTCGTCAAACTTGCGCATGCGATTAGGATCACGACTACGCAGAGCCGATAGCGCTGGCCTGAGTATTTGCATCTTGGAATTGCTTACTTTGACGATCGTCTCGGCAGTTACACACTCAGAGCCACTCTGAATGGCATAGCGCTGGCTCAACACCAATAACTTAACCAGGAAGTCAGTCACTCCCTGGGTGTGCTCGTACAGAGCGTCAAAAATCTCCGGAGTCAGTTCAGCCGTCTGCTTGCACCACTGATAGCTCCAAAGGTTCTCGACCAGAAAATGCCACTCGTCATCCTCCTTCTCGAAGCGCTTGAATTCGATCATCCCCCCACCGCAACTGCGCCTGGCGACACGCATTACGTCCGAGAACAGGCTGATCATCGAATTCGTCCCGATGAACACGACCGGGATACCGATGTTGTTCACCAGGTGGAGGAAGAAATTCAGCATGCTTTCCTTACCCCCGGTCTTGGCCAGGTGAAGGTTCTGCAGCTCATCAATGAGCAAGGCGCCGATAAAAAACGTGCTGGCTACCTGTTCCATCTGCTGAAGCGCATCGTTGATGTTTCGATGCCGGTGGCGCTTGTGGTAGTCCTGATCACCCAGTGCCTGGCCGACCGCGTGGAAGAACTGCTGACAAAATCCAGCCAGCGAGCCATCTCGGGGACAATCAAGCTTGAGCCAGGTGATCTGGGTGTGGACGAATTGCTGGCCCTCATAACGCTCATGCCGGATCGTCTGAGGGTACAGGCTTAAAATGGCATGCAGTGCAGTGGACTTCCCAATACCACTCAGGCCCACAACACTGAAAGTGTCAGCTGTTGATTTGAAAGCATCGTGATAGCGCTGAGCCCCTGACAAGGAATGCAGGTGCCTGACCGTGGAGGCACTAGTTGGATTACGGCCAACATATCCGCGGCGGATCAGCAGAGATAACAGGGACTCTAGTTCCAAATGCAGCAGAAACGGCTGCACGACCGTCCTCAAGCGATCAATACAGTGAATCCGCATTGCCCCGTCGAGCTCGAGCTCTTCAGGTGTTACCGGCTGGGGAAAATTTGATATCAGCTCTGCAGCAGCCGTTTCGTCAAGAATTGGTGGCAGCGCTTCGATCAGAGGGTTTCCCGCGTATTCAGTGATGGCCTGCGTCGTATAGCTCGCAAGAGCTTTAGCACCTCTCATTTGGTCTGCCCCGGTCGAACTCTTTTGAGCAGATCGATAACCTGCGCGGTGCGGGGTCCCGCGTACGAATCTCGGCCAATAGCAGGGCTCTGCGCACCAGGTTGAACGACGGGTTCCGCACGTACACCTTCAGGTACAGTGGCGTGCTCTCGCTCCAGCAGCCGCTCTTGCGCACGATTCTCGCGCATGTTCGCCAACGCTTCAGCCTTAGAGGCGGGTGCTGGTTCAAGCTTCCGCTCGGCCATTGCATTGTTAACAATTTGCTCCACTGTGTCGGCCAAGACCACTCGGCTCTCGAGTTCGGCGCGTTTATGAGTGGGTGGCAACTGCCGGTAGGCCTCCAGCAGATCGTAGATCTCATCTGAGCGATAATTCGCATACTTGGCATCCGAGCGTCGCAGGTCGCAACGTAGGAACTCCTTGTTCTCGCCCTTGATCCAGATGTGCGCTGCGGAGTTCGGATCAAACCAGCAATCAATCGACCAAACGCCATTGCGACGCGCTTTTGCGAACCAGTTTTCCTTGATAGCCATATCGCAGACGTAATGCATACCGCGGAACAACACGCCCCCCTTCTGGACAGTGGCTCGTTCCCGAGGCAGCAAGTTGAGATAAATCAGCTCGTCAGGCCGCTTGTTGGCCTGGATCAGATCATTCTCCGAGGCCCACCTCCAGATATCCATCGGGGTGGGTTGAACGCCCTCGCTCATCATTGCCTGGGTAAGCCGATCCGGCTGCCGGTGATAGCGGTTGTAGTGAAGAATGCACTCGATGATGATCTGGGTGAACTCCTTCAGAGTCAGCGTCGCGTCGAGCCGATAATCACGCTCTCCGCGTTCCTTCTCTCGTGCCGCTACGCCGCCGGGGAGCCACCTAATACCGGTTAAATCATTCAGGATGCCGAAGCGACTCTCGACCATGGATTTCCAATCTGGTCGATACGGCGGAGCTGTTCCCATATCGATACCCAGGCCAGTTGCGAGCCCTTCAGCAGCAGCCCCCAGCATTTCACCTCTGTCCGCGTAGATTTGATGCGGGAGGTGACGACAGTCCCAATCCTCAGGGCTGATATCAACGCCGTTCTGCGCGCAGAACTCCACCTTGGAGGTGAATGCGTTGAACAGTGCCTGTCGAGCTCCGTTCCAGCTAGGCCCCTCCAGACCGACATACAAGCCGACAATCATCCCCGAGAAACTATCGATCACGATGTACACTACGGGACGGCCGATGAGCATTCGGCGAGAGTAACTGTTGACCAGGTAAATATCAGCAACGGTCGCGTCGATCTCGAATTGATGACAAGGCCCTCTAAGCCAATCGCGGACGGTACCGGACAACGGGCGGCAATCCTTGAGCCACTTCGTCATGCCCTTACGCCCACGATCAGTTTCGATCTCATCAAAAAATTGCTTGCCCCAGTAATCGAACTGGTTAAATGTCGGGATCTCAGACTCAGGAAGCAATCGGACCCGATTTTCGGCGTTTTTTGAAAGCTCTTTTTCCGAGTAGAAACGGCTCAGCATCTTGTCGTAAGCGCTGCGAATCGTTGATGTCTTGCTCTTGGCGTAAAGCGCGTAAGACACCCGAATACATCGTTTATCGACCGCACTGAGTAATTTGGCAGGCGAGATTAAAACTCCTTGGTATTTAGGTTTCCTCCCTGGCCGCTTATCAGCAGAGTAATTGCGATTCTGAACACCTACAGCAGAATAATTTTTTAGAAGCGCATTTCTTACCTGGCCATAAAACCAGTATCTATACAACAAACGATAGATTGTCTTTCTCTGAACACCGACTTCAGCAGCACGATTTCCTACTAGCCGGCCCATCTCGCCATGAAAGAATATTTGCCCTGGATAGGCCGGATCCAAAAGTGGCGCAATCAATGCCCATTTTTGATCCCTATCACGCCTGGCGCTCTCGTCGAGGTCTTCTTCCAAAACCAGTAAAAATTCTGGTACTGCCGTAACTACAGGCTTTGTATGACCCGACACCAACGAAACCTTGAGCTCCTCCAAACCTATAGAATAGGGCTGTCTGGGCGGTTCAGTTAGATCTATAACGAACAGCGTATCGCTCTTCTCATCGAGGTGAAGCGCTCTCGCCATAGTAGATAGTACTGAGAGTTCTGTGACCGGCTCAAAGACATCATTGACTGAAATATTCACGATGACATCTCGCTCAGCTTAATCATGTCGGTGGGGGAGACAACATTGAAATCTGGCAAGGGCGACTTGAGGTGTAACGGCGAACAACTTAAGTCGAGCGTTATGATTTTTCGCCAGATCAAATTAAAGAAAATGTCCCGAGATTCGCTGTACGGTATAGATAATTGGTTGCCAATTTTTCTCAAGCTCTCTGACGTTGACCAAGGGCAAAATTTTATGGATTCAAGAATCTCGATAAATTCCGAATGCAGCGAGACATCCATCAGGGCGCGCGGCAATTTGGCGTATTTGCGAAGAAATGCGAGGTTCAGAATTAAGTCGGGCGTAAACAACTCTTCCGTTACGATGCTCCAATCTACGCCTTGGCTCATCCAGAATCGTCTCTCGATTTCTAACTTCTCCAACGTGCGACAGCAGTCTTCGCCTTGAAGATCCTTCTGATATTTGATCGTCCTAGCAACAGACTTGAGATCCCCGTTTGGCTGCTTAACGGTGAGCAGAAAGTCAGTGGTCATTACGAGCGGAACAGAGGTGGCTTTGTACCTTGGATACCGAACACCGATAGCTCTGGCGATCGCCTGGGTGCTTTCCACCGGCAGTAAGGGATACTGCTCGCGGATGTCTACGACATCCTCTGAAAACTCAGAGAGTAGAAAGTACGCTCGTTCGAGATCGGATAAAAGGTGATGAATCCGATCTATCTTAACGCCTTGGATTTTCCAGGAACGACCAATCGAAGGAACATCCTGAACACGTAACCAAGGCACATAGTCAGCTCCGGCGCCTGCTCCAAAACCATTGGCGATGTGCCGTTCAATATCCTGATTTGAAGCAAACCTACGACCTCGCACCCTCCCTCCTCAGCCCGTTCGGACCGATCCCCTCATTTGACCAAAAAATAGTTCTAGGAAACCAGGGGCTGCCAAGGAGCCATCTCGAAGGGTCATCCAGATTACTCCTGATAAAAATCGAGGTGGCGGCCTCTGACAAACGGCCTAGGCCAGAAACAAAAAACCCCTGTAGATACAGGGGCTTACGCATTTTGTCAGACTTTAATAGCCTGTGTCAGACTTTATTATTTTGTGTCAATCTTTATTCCGTGCAGCCACTTCCCCGGATTCCATCCGGGCGAATCACTCCACCGTCACCGACTTGGCCAGGTTGCGCGGCTGGTCCACGTCGGTGCCCTTGAGCACGGCCACGTAGTAGGACAGCAGCTGCAGCGGCACGGTGTAGAGGATCGGCGCCAGCACATCGTGGATGTGCGGCATGTTGATCACCTGGGTGCCCTCGCCATTGCCCAGGCCGGCGGCCTCGTCGGCGAAGACGATCAGTTGGCCGCCACGGGCGCGCACTTCCTGCAGGTTGGACTTGAGCTTCTCCAGCAGCTCGTTGTTCGGCGCCACGGTGACCACCGGCATGTCGCCGTCCACCAGGGCCAGCGGGCCATGCTTGAGCTCGCCGGCCGGATAGGCCTCGGCATGGATGTAGGAGATTTCCTTGAGCTTGAGCGCCCCCTCCATCGCCACCGGGTACTGGGCGCCACGACCGAGGAACAGGGTGTGGTGCTTCTCGGCGAACAGCTCGGCGACCTTTTCCACTGTCTTGTCCATCGCCAGCGCCTCGCCCAGGCGGGTCGGCAGGCGGCGCAGTTCCTCCACCAGTTCGGCGGCCACACCGGCCTGCAGGGTGCCGCGCACCTGGCCGAGGGCCAGGGTCAGCAGCAGCAGCGAGACCAGCTGGGTGGTGAAGGCCTTGGTCGAGGCCACACCGATTTCCGGGCCAGCCTGGGTCAGCAGGGTCAGGTCGGATTCACGGACCAGGGAACTGGTGCCGACGTTGCAGATGGTCAGGCTGGCTAGGTAGCCGGCCCGCTTGGCGTTGCGCAGGGCGGCCAGGGTGTCGGCGGTCTCACCGGACTGGGAAATGGTGACGAACAGGCTGTCCGGCTGTACCGCCACCTGGCGGTAGCGGAATTCGCTGGCCACTTCGATCTGACAGGGAATGCCGGTCAGCGCCTCCAGCCAGTAACGGGCGACCATGCCGGCGTGGTAGCTGGTGCCGCAGGCGACGATCTGTACGTTGCGTACCTTGGCGAACAGTTCCGCAGCCTGCGGGCCGAAGGCCTGTACCAGCACATGGTCACCACCCAGGCGGCCCTCCAGGGTGCGCTGCACGACCTTGGGCTGCTCGTGGATCTCCTTGAGCATGAAGTGGCGGTACTCGCCCTTGTCGGCGGCTTCGGCGCCCTCGTGGTACTGCACCGATTCACGTTGCACGGAATGGCCGTCGACATCCCAGATCTGCACGCTGTCGCGGCGAATCTCGGCGATATCTCCCTCCTCCAGGTACATGAAGCGGTCGGTCACCTGGCGCAGGGCCAGCTGGTCGGAGGCGAGGAAGTTCTCGCCCAGGCCCAGGCCGATCACCAGCGGGCTGCCACTGCGCGCGGCGAGGATGCGGTCCGGCTGCCTCGCGCTGATCACCGCCAGGCCGTAGGCGCCGTGCAGCTCGGGAATGGCGGCCTTGAGCGCGGCGGTGAGGTCGCCGCCCTGCTGCAGCTTGTGGTGCAGCAGGTGGACGATGGTCTCGGTGTCGGTGTCCGAGGCGAAGACGTAGCCGAGGCCCTTGAGGCGCTCGCGCAGCTCCTCATGGTTCTCGATGATGCCGTTGTGCACCACCGCCAGCTCGCCGGCGGAGAAATGCGGGTGGGCATTGCGTTCGCTCGGCGCACCGTGGGTCGCCCAGCGGGTGTGGGCGATGCCCAGGTGGCCGGTCAGCGGCTCGCCGGCCAGGGCCTGCTCCAGCTCGGCGACCTTGCCGACCCGGCGGCTACGCTGCAGTTCGCCGGCCTGGGTGAAGACCGCCACGCCGGCGCTGTCGTAGCCGCGGTATTCCAGGCGCTTAAGGCCTTCAACCAGGATCGGGGTGATGTTGCGTTCGGCGACGGCGCCAACGATGCCACACATAGCGTTTCTCCTCAGGAAGCGGCGGCGAGGGTCAACTGGACCCCACGCGCGCGTATCTGTTCTGCCACCCGGAGGTCCAGGCGGTCGTCGGTGATCAGGGTATGGACGCTGCTCCAGGGCAGTTCCAAGTTGGGGATGCGCCGGCCGATCTTGTCGCTCTCGACCATGACGATGACCTCGCGGGCCACCTCGGCCATGACCCGGGACAGGCCCAGCAGCTCGTTGAAGGTGGTGGTGCCGCGTTCCAGGTCGATCCCGTCCGCGCCGATGAACAGCTGGTCGAAGTCGTAGGAACGCAGCACTTGTTCGGCCACCTGGCCCTGGAAGGATTCCGAGTGCGGGTCCCAGGTCCCGCCGGTCATCAGCAGCATCGGTTCGTGCTCGATGTCGCGCAGGGCGTTGGCCACGTTCAGTGAGTTGGTCATCACCACCAGGCCGGGTTTGTGGCCGAGCTGCGGGATCATCGCCGCCGTGGTGCTGCCGCTGTCGATGATGATCCGGGCGTGCTCGCGGATCAGCCCCACCGCCGTGCGGGCGATGGCCTGCTTGTGCCGCGACACCGGCTGCGCCGGCTCGCCGATCAGCTCCTGCGGCATCGACACGGCACCACCGTAGCGGCGCAGCAGCAGGCCATTCTTCTCCAGTTCGGCCAGGTCCTTTCGAATCGTAACTTCCGAGGTGGAGAAATGCTGTGCCAGTGCGTCCACCACCACTTCGCCCCGCTCGTTGAGCAAGGCCAGGATGGCGTGGCGGCGTTGTGGTGTATTGCGCTTGGACATTAAGTTTCGATTCGAAAGATAAGTGCGCGAATCAAAACCCAACGAAAGCGTTTGGTCAAGTTCCCGATGGACAAAAGGCAGCCGAGGCCGCCTTTCCTGAGAGGAATCGCCTCACCCTATTTCTTGGTCGGGCGCTTCCAGCCTTCGATGTTGCGTTGCTTGGCGCGACCCACGGCCAGGGCCTTGGCCGGTACATCCTGGGTCACGGTGGACCCGGCGCCGGTGGTGGCGCCGTCACCGAGGCTGAGCGGCGCGACCAGGGCGCTGTTGGAGCCGATGAACACGTCCTCGCCCAGCACGGTACGGTGCTTGTTGGCGCCGTCGTAGTTGCAGGTGATGGTGCCGGCGCCGATGTTGGTGCGCGCGCCGATCTCGGCGTCGCCCAGGTAGCTCAGGTGGCCGGCCTTGGCGCCCTCGCCCAGCACCGCGTTCTTCAGTTCGACGAAGTTGCCGACATGCGCCTTTGCGCCCAGTTTGGCGCCCGGACGCAGGCGGGCGAACGGGCCGCAGTCGGCGCCCTCGCCCAGCTCGGCGCCTTCCAGATGACTATTGGCTTTGACGATGGCACCGCGACGCAGTACCGAGTCCCTGATCACGCAGTTCGGGCCGATCGAAACAAAGTCCTCGATGACCACCTTGCCTTCGAGGATCACGTTGATGTCGATGGTGATATCACGCCCCACGGTGACCTCGCCCCGCACATCGAAGCGATGCGGATCGAGCAGAGTCACGCCCTGGGCCATCAACTGGCGGGCCATGCGCTGCTGGTAATGGCATTCGAGTTGCGACAGCTGGATGCGGTCGTTGGCGCCAAGCACTTCCATCTCGTCCTGGGCAGTCTCGGTGGCGACTACCAGGCCATCGGCCACGGCCATGGCGATCACGTCGGTCAGGTAGTACTCGCCCTGGGCGTTGCTGTTGGACAGGCGACCCAGCCAGTCGCCGAGGCGCTTGCCGGGCACGGCGAGGATGCCGGTATTGCCCTCGCGGATGGCGCGCTGCGCGTCGCTGGCATCCTTGTGCTCGATGATCGCCTGCACCATGCCGGCGGCGTCACGCACGATGCGACCGTAGCCGGTGGGATCGGCCAGGTTGACCGTCAGCAGGCCCAGCTGGGAATCGTTGGCCTGCTCCAGCAGGCGGGTGAGGGTTTCCACCCGGGTCAGCGGCACGTCGCCGTAGAGGATCAGCACCTTGTCCGCGTCCAGCGCCGGCAGCGCCTGGGCCACGGCATGGCCGGTGCCGAGCTGCTCGCTCTGCAGCACGAAGTGGATATCGTCGGCCGCCAGGCGCTCGCGGACCAGCTCGGCGCCGTGGCCGATCACCACGTGGATCTTGCGCGGGGAGAGCTGGCGAGCGGTGTCGATGACGTGGCCGAGCATGGGCTTGCCGGCGACCGGATGCAGGACCTTGGGCAGGGCCGAGCGCATGCGGGTGCCCTGGCCGGCGGCGAGGATGACGATATCGAGGGACATGGCGGAATCCTGAACGGGCACAGGCGCAACACCACCTGTGGATAAAACGGCAGAAAAGAAAAAGGGTAGCCAAGGCTACCCTTTTACCTGCTCGCGCTGAAGTCGTCGGATCAACCGCCGAACTTCTTGCGCAGCTGCTGGACGGTGCGCAGCTGGGCTGCCACTTCGGCCAGGTGAGCGGCGGCGGAACCGTAGTCGAATTCCGAGCCTTTCTCGTTGAGCGCCTTCTCGGCGGCCTTGAGGGCCTCCTGAGCAGCCGCTTCGTCGATGTCGCCAGCACGGGTCACGGTGTCGGCCAGGACCTTCACCATGTTCGGCTGCACTTCGAGGAAGCCACCAGAGATGTAGAACACCTCATGCTCGCCACCCTGCTTGACCAGGCGGATCGGGCCCGGCTTCAGGTCGGTGATCAGCGGGGCATGGCCCGGAGCGATACCGAGATCACCCAGGTTGCCGTGCGCGATCACCATCTCGACCAGACCGGAGAAGATCTCCGCCTCGGCGCTGACGATATCGCAATGGACTGTTATGGCCATACGCTTGCCTCACGAGCGCCCGTTGCCGGGCGCACAGGGGGATTACAGTTTCTTGGCTTTCTCGATGGCTTCGTCGATGCTGCCAACCATGTAGAACGCCTGCTCCGGCAGGTGATCGTAGTCACCTTTCAGAATGCCGCTGAAACCGGCGATGGTGTCCTTCAGGGAAACGTACTTGCCTGGCGAACCGGTGAAGACTTCGGCCACGAAGAACGGCTGGGACAGGAAGCGCTGGATCTTACGAGCACGGGATACCAGCTGCTTGTCGGCTTCCGACAGTTCGTCCATGCCGAGGATCGCGATGATGTCCTTCAGCTCCTTGTAGCGCTGCAGTACGTACTGCACGCCACGGGCGGTCTCGTAGTGCTCCTGGCCAACCACCAGCGGATCGAGCTGACGGGAGGTGGAGTCCAGCGGGTCCACGGCCGGGTAGATACCCAGGGAGGCGATGTCACGCGACAGTACGACGGTGGCGTCCAAGTGGGCGAAGGTGGTCGCCGGGCTCGGGTCGGTCAGGTCGTCCGCAGGTACGTATACGGCCTGTACCGAGGTGATCGAGCCGTTCTTGGTGGAGGTAATACGCTCCTGCAGAACGCCCATCTCTTCGGCCAGAGTCGGCTGGTAACCTACTGCGGAAGGCATACGGCCCAGCAGTGCGGATACTTCGGTACCGGCGAGGGTGTAGCGGTAGATGTTGTCGACGAACAGCAGAACGTCACGGCCTTCGTCACGGAACTTCTCGGCCATGGTCAGGCCGGTCAGTGCCACGCGCAGACGGTTGCCTGGCGGCTCGTTCATCTGGCCATAGACCAGGGCCACTTTGTCGAGAACGTTGGAGTCCTTCATCTCGTGGTAGAAGTCGTTACCCTCACGAGTACGCTCACCCACACCAGCGAACACGGAATAACCGCTGTGTTCCATGGCGATGTTACGGATCAGTTCCATCATGTTCACGGTCTTGCCAACACCGGCGCCACCGAACAGACCGACCTTGCCGCCCTTGGCGAACGGGCAGACCAGGTCGATTACCTTGATGCCGGTTTCCAGCAGCTCGTTGCCGCCGGCTTGCTCGGCGTACGACGGCGCAGCGCGGTGGATTTCCCACTGCTCTTCTTCGCCAATCGGACCGGCTTCGTCGATCGGGTTGCCCAGCACGTCCATGATCCGGCCCAGGGTCGCTTTACCGACCGGTACGGAGATGGCCTTGTTGGTACGGGAAACGTCCAGGCCACGCTTGAGGCCTTCGGTCGAACCCATGGCGATGGAACGAACCACGCCGTCGCCCAGCTGCTGCTGGACTTCCAGGGTGGTTTCGGCGCCGACTACTTTCAGCGCTTCATAAACACTCGGCACTTGATCACGCGGGAATTCCACGTCGATAACGGCGCCGATGATTTGAACGATACGTCCGCTACTCATCTTTGGTTCCTCTGACTTTTTTCAACCGTTCTAAACAGTTGAACCGTTCTTAAACCGCGGCAGCGCCGCCGACGATTTCCGAAATTTCCTGGGTGATCGCTGCCTGACGAGCCTTGTTGTAGATCAGCTGCAGGTCCTTGATCAGATCACCAGCGTTATCGGTGGCGTTCTTCATCGCGATCATCCGCGCCGCCTGTTCGGCAGCAGCGTTCTCGACCACCGCCTGGTACACCTGCGACTCCACATAACGCACCATCAGGCCGTCGAGCAGCTGTTTGGCGTCGGGTTCGTACAGGTAGTCCCAGTGGTGCTTGAGTTCGGCATCCGGAGTCGCCACCAGGGGAACGAGCTGCTCCACTGTCGGCTTTTGCGTCATGGTATTGACGAACTTGTTCGAGACCACGGACAGACGATCGATGCGACCTTCGAGGTAGGCATCGAGCATCACCTTGACGGAACCGATCAGATCGTTGATCGAGGGTTCTTCGCCCAGATGGCTGATCGCAGCAACGACATTGCCACCGAAGCTGCGGAAGAACGCCGCACCCTTGGTACCAATCACGCAGAGATCGACCTCTACGCCTTGCTCGCGATTGCTCGCCATGTCCTTGACCAGAGCCTTGAACAGGTTGGTATTCAGACCACCGCACAGACCACGGTCCGAACTCACCACCACGTAACCGACGCGCTTGACCTCACGCTCGATCATGAACGGGTGACGATATTCCGGGTTGGCGTTGGCCAGATGACCAATCACCTGGCGGATACGCTCCGCGTAGGGACGACTGGCAGCCATGCGCTGTTGAGCCCTGCGCATCTTGCTGGTCGCCACCTTTTCCATGGCGCTGGTGATCTTCTGCGTGCTTTTGATGCTCGCAATCTTGCTGCGAATCTCTTTTGCGCCTGCCATGTAACACCTATCAGGTTAGCAAGCGGGGACCTCGCGGCCCCCACTGCGGCTTACCAGGTTTGGGTGGCCTTGAACTTCTCGATACCGGCTTTCAGCTGGCCATCGATGTCGTCATTGAAGTCGCCCTTCTCGTTGATCTTCGCCATCAGAGCGGCGTTCTCACGGTTGAAGTAGGCGATCAGGGCCTGCTCGAAGCTGATGATCTTGGCGACTTCGACGTCGGCCAGGAAACCACGCTCGGCGGCATACAGGCTCACCGACATGTCGGCGATGGACATCGGCGCGTACTGCTTCTGCTTCATCAGCTCGGTAACGCGTTGACCGTGATCCAGCTGCTTGCGGGTAGCTTCGTCCAGGTCGGAAGCGAACTGGGCGAAGGCCGCCAGTTCACGGTACTGAGCCAGAGCGGTACGGATGCCACCGGAGAGCTTCTTGATGATCTTGGTCTGAGCGGCACCACCCACGCGGGAAACCGAGATACCGGCGTTGACGGCCGGACGGATACCCGAGTTGAACATGGCCGATTCCAGGAAGATCTGACCGTCGGTGATGGAAATCACGTTGGTCGGAACGAACGCGGAAACGTCGCCAGCCTGGGTTTCGATGATCGGCAGAGCGGTCAGGGAACCGGTCTTGCCAGTCACGGCGCCATTGGTGAACTTCTCGACGTACTCTTCGGAAACGCGGGAAGCGCGCTCCAGCAGACGGCTGTGGAGATAGAACACGTCGCCCGGGTAGGCTTCGCGGCCCGGCGGACGGCGCAGCAGCAGGGAGATCTGGCGGTAGGCAACGGCCTGCTTGGACAGGTCGTCGTACACGATCAGGGCGTCTTCACCGCGGTCGCGGAAGTATTCGCCCATGGTGCAACCGGCGTACGGCGCGAGGAACTGCAGGGCAGCCGACTCGGACGCGGACGCGGCGACAACGATGGTGTTGGCCAGGGCACCGGCTTCTTCCAGCTTGCGAACCACGTTGGCGATGGTCGATTGCTTCTGACCGATGGCCACGTAGACGCAGCGGATGCCGCTGTTCTTCTGGTTGATGATGGCATCGACGGCCAGGGCGGTCTTGCCGATCTGACGGTCACCGATGATCAGCTCGCGCTGGCCACGGCCTACCGGGATCATGGCATCGACCGACTTGTAACCGGTCTGCACCGGCTGGTCGACCGACTTACGCCAGATCACGCCCGGAGCGACTTTCTCGACGGCGTCGGTGGCTTGAGCGTTGATCGGGCCTTTGCCATCGATCGGGTTGCCCAGGGCATCGACCACGCGGCCCAGCAGTTCCGGACCGACCGGGACTTCCAGGATGCGGCCGGTGCACTTGGCGCTCATGCCTTCGGCGAGGCTGGTGTATGCACCCAGCACTACGGCGCCGACGGAGTCTTGCTCCAGGTTCAGCGCCATACCGTAGACGCCGCCCGGGAACTCGATCATTTCGCCGTACATGACGTCGGCCAGACCGTAGATACGCACGATACCGTCGGAAACGGATACCACGGTACCTTCGTTGCGGGCTTGGGAAGAGACGTCGAGTTTCTCGATACGCCCCTTGATGATTTCACTAATTTCGGAAGGATTGAGTTGCTGCATTGCTCTGCTGCCCCTTCAAACTCAAGATTTCAACGCTTCGGCCAGTTTCGCGATCTTGCCGCGAACCGAGCCATCGATAACCAGGTCGCCCGCGCGGATGACCACACCACCGATGAGGGCGGGGTCTTCCGTCACATGCAGACGCACTTCTCGGCTGAGCCGTGCGTTGAGAACCTTGGCGAGTTTGTCTTGCTGTTCTGTGCTCAATGCGAAGGCACTGGTCACTTCCACGTCCACCGACTTCTCCTGCTCGGCCTTGTACAGCTCGAACTGGGCGGCGATTTCCGGCAACAGGTCGAGACGACCGTTTTCGGAGACGACGGAAATGAAGTTGCGTGCCTGGGCGTCGAACTTGTCACCACACACTTCGTTGAAAGTGGTGGCCTTCTCTGCGCTCGTCAGACGCGGGGCCTTGAGCACGCGCTGCATGGTGTCGTCCTGCGACACCGCCGCAGCCAGGCCGAGCATGGCTGACCAGGAGGCCAGTTGCTGGTGGGCCTGAGCGTGCTCGAAAGCTGCCTTAGCGTAAGGTCGGGCCAGCGTGGTCAGTTCTGCCATGATCGCCCTCGCTTAGATTTCGGCGGCCAGTTTGTTAACCAGCTCCGCATGCGCGTTTTGATCGATGGACGCACCCAGGATCTTCTCGGCACCGCCGACGGCCAGGGCACCCACTTGGGCACGCAGGGCGTCTTTGACGCTGTTCAGTTCCTGTTCGATCTCGGCCTGAGCCTGGGCCTTCACGCGGTCAGCCTCGACACGAGCCTGATCACGGGCTTCGTCGACGATCTGAGTGCCGCGCTTCTTGGCTTGCTCGATGATTTCAGCAGCCTGGGTTTTGGCTTCGCGCAGTTGCTGGGCCACTTTCTCGTGGGCCAGTTCCAGATCGCGAGCCGCACGGTTGGCGGCGTCCAGACCATCAGCGATCTTCTTCTGGCGTTCGCGCAGAGCCGTGATGACCGGAGGCCATACGAACTTCATGCAGAACAGCACGAAAATGAAGAACGCAACGGCCTGGCCAATCAGGGTTGCATTAATGTTCACGCCAACACCTCGCTCGTTCGTTGTCTATCCAGCTAATCAACTCGAAGAGTTGATTAGGCCGGGATTTGACCGATGAACGGGTTAGCGAAGGTGAAGAACAGAGCGATACCAACACCGATCATGGTCACGGCGTCCAGCAGACCGGCGACGATGAACATTTTCACCTGCAGCATCGGAACCATTTCCGGCTGGCGAGCAGCGCCTTCCAGGAATTTGCCGCCCAGCAGGCCGAAGCCGATGGCAGTACCCAGAGCGCCCAGACCGATCAGCAGAGCAACGGCAATCGCGGTGAGACCAACTACAGTTTCCATTTTTCCTCCCGACTTTTTATGTCGTATTGGTTTAGGGGTTTAAGTGAAGCGGTAAAGCGGTTTTCAGCTACCAGAGACGCGCGAGGCGCCTCTTAGTGGTTGTCTTCGTGCGCCATCGACAGGTAGACGATGGTCAGCATCATGAAGATGAAGGCCTGCAGAGTGATGATCAGGATGTGGAACACCGCCCACGCCCAGTTCAGTACCACGCCCAAGGCGCTCAGCAGGAACAGGCCGCTGCCGAACATCACGGCGATCAGGATGAAGATCAGCTCGCCGGCATACATGTTGCCGAACAGACGCAGGGCCAGAGAGATCGGCTTGGCGATCAGGGTGACGAACTCGAGCAGGAAGTTGACCGGGATCAGCAGGATCTGCACGACGATGTTCTTGCTGCCGAACGGATGCAGGGTCAGCTCGCCGAGGAAACCGCCGATGCCTTTCACCTTGATGCTGTAGAAGACGATCAGGGCGAACACCGACAGGGCCATGCCCAGGGTGGCGTTCGGGTCGGTGGTCGGCACGACGCGGAAGAACAGGTGCTCGTTGCCGGTGATCTTGGCGGCCAGGACCGGCAGGAAGTCCACCGGCACCAGGTCCATCAGGTTCATCAGGAAGATCCAGACGAAGATGGTCAGGGCCAGCGGCGCGATCAGGGCGTTACGGCCGTGGAAGGTATCCTTGACGCTACCGTCGACGAACTCGATCAGCACTTCGACGAAGTTCTGCAGGCCACCCGGTTGGCCGCTGGTGGCGCGCTTGGCGGCCATGCGGAACAGCAGGATGAACACCAGGCCGAGAACTACCGACCAGCCCAGGGTGTCTACGTGGAAGGCCCAGAAGCCCATTTCCTTTGCTTCTTGCGCGGTGTGGGCGAAGCCCCAGCTACCGTTCGGCAGTTGCCCGAAGGTCAGGTTCTGCAGGTGGTGCTGGATATAGCCCGAAGCGGTTTGTTCTGCCATGTTTGCCTCAAACGCTCTAAGGTCTCGAAAGTCTTGTTCTCATCAGCAGCGGTGCGAACCATCCGACGCTGAGCGCCAGCAGGAAGACACCGAACAGGGCCGGCGCCTCCAGTGGTTTCACCACCACGAACGTCAGCGCGAAGAGCACCGCCGTCAGAATCAGCTTGCCCGCCTCGCCGGCATAAAAGGACCGGACGATGTTCTGGGCGGCCCGCGCTCCACTGAAACGGAACGCCTTGTGGGCGAAATACAGGTTGGGGAGCCAGGCAATAAGCCCCCCGCAGAGTCCCGAGTAGCCGCTCACTGCGCCGCGCCAGCCATACAGGGTAGCGGCAGCCAGCAGAATCACGACCAGTTGGGCGAACAGCACCGGAAAGACCGGCAGACGATGGAAGGGCAGGCGCTTCTGCGTGCGGGCATCCATCTCGCTGTTCCTCTGGCTCGGCACATCAAATCAATAACTTGGCATACTTTGTGCCGACAAAATGCGCGCAGAGTATAGGGGGGGTTCCCACCCCGTTCAACTGGCCGGTAGTGAATTCCGACCGCCCGCTACATGAGTAATTGTGTCAGCGGATGTGGGCCAGAACGCCCTGCAATTCATCCAGCGAGCTGTACCGGATCACCAGTTGCCCCTTGCCCTTCTGTCCGTGCCTGATCTGCACCGGAGCCCCTAGCTTCTCGGCCAGGCGCTGTTCCAGGCGGTTGATGTCCGGGTCGACCTTGACCTTCTCGACAGGCTTTTCCTTGCTGTTCAGCCACTGGCGCACCAGCGCCTCGGTCTGGCGTACGGTGAAGCCCCGTGCGACAACATGTCGCGCGGCTTCGACCTGCTGTTCCAGGGGCAGGCCGAGCAGGGCACGGGCATGGCCCATCTCCAGGTCACCGTGGGCGAGCAGGGTCTTGATCTCTTCCGGCAGGGCGATCAGGCGCAGCAGGTTGGTGATGGTGACGCGTGACTTGCCCACCGCATCGGCGACCTGCTGCTGGGTCAGCTCGAATTCCTGCTGCAGGCGCTGCAGGGCCACGGCTTCCTCGATCGGATTGAGGTCCTCACGTTGGATGTTCTCGATCAGCGCCATGGCGATGGCGGCTTCGTCGGGCACCTCGCGAACCATGGCCGGAATCTTGTCCAGGCCAGCCTGCTGGCTGGCGCGCCAGCGGCGCTCGCCGGCGATGATCTCGAAGCGGCCACCGCCGATGGGGCGCACGACGATCGGCTGCATCACTCCCTGGGCCTTGATCGAGTTGGCCAGTTCTTCGAGGGCGGCGGGGTCCATGTCGCGACGCGGCTGGTACTTGCCACGCTGGATCAGGTCGAGGGGCAGATGCTGCAACTCACGGCTGTCGGCCTTGACCGCTTCTTCTTCCAGGGTAGCGGCGGTGCTGCCACTGAGCAGGGCGTCCAGTCCGCGGCCGAGCCCGCGCTTCTTGATGGCCATGGGATTCCTTTATGCGGTTGCGGTTTTCGCGGCGGCACGCTGGCGGCGCACCAGTTCGCCGGCCAGGGCCAGGTAGGCGATGGCGCCGCGGGATTGCTTGTCGTAGGCCAGCGCCGGCATGCCGAAGCTGGGTGCCTCGGCCAGGCGCACGTTGCGCGGAATGACCACGTCGTAGAGCTTGTCGCCGAAGTGCGCCTTGAGCTGGGCGGAAACGTCGTTGGTCAGGCTGATGCGCGGGTCGTACATGGTGCGCAGCAGGCCTTCGATCCTGAGGTCAGGGTTGAGCAGCTGGCCGATGCGCTGGATGCTGTTCATCAGGTCAGTCAGCCCCTCCAGCGCGTAGTACTCGCACTGCATGGGAATGATCACGCCATCGGCCGCGACCAGGGCGTTGATGGTCAGCATGGACAGCGCCGGCGGGCAGTCGATGAGGATGTAGTCGTAGTTCTCGCGGATCGGCGCCAGGGAGTAGCGCAGGCGGCTCTCCTTCATCTTCATCTCGAGCAGGGCGACTTCGGCGGCGGTCAGGTCGCGGTTGGCCGGCAGCAGCTGGTAGCCGCCGTGCTCGGAGAACTGCATGGCCTCGCCGACCGTGCTCTCGCCGATCAGCACGTCGTAGATGGAGTGCTCCAGGGTCTGCTTGTCGACACCGCTGCCCATGGTGGCGTTGCCCTGCGGGTCGAGGTCGATCAGCAGTACGCGGCGCTTGGTGGCGACCAGCGAGGCGGCCAGGTTGATGCAGGTGGTGGTCTTGCCAACCCCGCCTTTCTGATTGGCGATCGCGAATACCTTGGCCATCTTGCTTCCCCCTAGACCGAGCGACGCAGTATCAACAGGTGACGCTGGCCTTGGCAACCGGGAACCTTGAGCACATCGCAGCTTTGCAGACGGAAGTCCGCCGGCAGGGCCTGCAGTTCGTCGTCCGGCTGCACGCCCTTCATGGCCAGCCAATGGGTATCGCCATTTCCCAGGTGCCGGGTCCAGTTGCTGAAGTCTTCCAGCGAACTGAAGGCGCGCGAGCAGATGCCGGCAAAGGGCGCTTCCGGCTGGAATTCCTCGACCCGGCTGTGGACAACTTCCAGATTGGCCAACCCGAGTTCCAGCTTCACCTGGGTGAGGAAGCGGGTCTTCTTGCCATTGGAGTCGAGCAGGGTGAAGCGCTTGTCCGGGAACAGGATGGCCAGCGGCACGCCGGGCATGCCGCCGCCGCTGCCGACGTCCAGCCAGCTGTCGCCGAGCTTGGCGACGAAGGGCACCACAGACAGGCTGTCGAGCAGATGGCGCGAGACCATCTCGTCCGGGTTGCGCACGGCGGTGAGGTTGTAGGCCTTGTTCCACTTGATCAGCAGGGCCAGGTAGCCAAGCAGGCGTTGCCGCTGCTCAGCAGAGAGTTCGACGCCCAGTGCCTGCGCGCCCTGCGCGAGTTCCTCGGCATGGCGTTCGGTGACCATGGACATCAGGCGCTCTGCTCCAGCTGGCGGCCGGCGCCGCGCTTCTTCAGGTGGATCAGCAGCAGGGAAATGGCCGCCGGGGTCACGCCCGGGATACGGCCGGCCTGGCCGAGCGTCTCCGGCCGGGCGTTGCCGAGCTTGTGCTGGATCTCCTTGGACAGGCCGGAGATGGTGGCGTAGTCCAGGTCTTCCGGCAGGCGGGTGTCTTCGCTGGCGCGCAGGCGTTCTATCTCGTCCTGCTGACGGTCGATGTAGCCGGCGTACTTGGTCTTGATCTCCACCTGTTCGGCGACCTGGGCATCGACCTGCGGCGCCTCGGTCACTTCAGCCAGGGCCGCATAGTCGATTTCCGGACGGGCCAGCAGGTTGAGCAGGTTGTACTCATGGGCCAGCGGCGTACCGAAGCGCGTGGCGATGGCGTCGCCCTGCGGCGTGCCTGGGCGCACCCAGGTGCTCTTCAGGCGCTGTTCCTCCTGGGCGATACCCTCGCGCTTGGCCTCGAACGCGGCCCAGCGGGTGTCGTCGACCAGGCCCAGCTCGCGGCCCTTTTCGGTCAGGCGCAGGTCGGCGTTGTCCTCGCGCAGGATCAGCCGGTATTCGGCGCGCGAGGTGAACATGCGATACGGCTCCTGGGTACCCAGGGTGATCAGGTCGTCGACCAGCACGCCGATATAGGCCTCGTCGCGACGCGGACACCAGCTTTCCTTGCCTTGGGCGCGCAGCGCGGCGTTGGCGCCGGCCAGCAGGCCCTGGGCGCCGGCTTCTTCGTAACCGGTGGTGCCATTGATCTGGCCGGCGAAGAACAGGCCGCCGATGACCTTGGTCTCCAGGCTGTACTTGAGGTCGCGCGGGTCGAAGTAGTCGTACTCGATGGCATAGCCGGGGCGCACGATGTGGGCGTTCTCCATGCCGCGGATGGAACGCACGATGTCCAGCTGCACGTCGAACGGCAGCGAGGTGGAGATACCGTTGGGGTACAGCTCGTGGGTGGTCAGGCCTTCCGGCTCGAGGAAGACCTGATGGCTGTCCTTGTCGGCGAAGCGGTGGATCTTGTCCTCGATCGACGGGCAGTAGCGCGGGCCGATCCCTTCGATCACGCCCGAGTACATCGGCGAACGATCGAGGTTGCTGGCGATGATCTCGTGGGTACGCGCGTTGGTGTGGGTGATCCAGCAGCTGACCTGGGCCGGGTGCTGCTCCTTGTTGCCGAGGAAGGACATTACCGGGATCGGCGTATCGCCGGGCTGCTCGGTCATCACCGAGAAATCCACAGAGCGGCCGTCGATACGCGGCGGGGTGCCGGTCTTCAGGCGACCGACACGTAGCGGCAGCTCGCGCAGGCGCTTGGCCAGGGCGATGGAAGGCGGGTCGCCGGCGCGACCGCCGGAATAGTTCTGCAGACCGATGTAGATAAGTCCCCCGAGGAAGGTGCCGGTGGTCAGCACCACATTGTCCGCGTGGAAACGCAGGCCCATCTGGGTGACCACGCCCTTGACCTGATCCTGCTCGACGATCAGGTCGTCCGCCGCCTGCTGGAATATCCACAGGTTCGGCTGGTTCTCCAGGATTTCGCGGATGGCAGCCTTGTACAGCACGCGGTCGGCCTGGGCGCGGGTAGCGCGCACGGCCGGGCCCTTGCGGCTGTTGAGTACGCGGAACTGGATGCCACCCTTGTCGGTAGCGATGGCCATGGCGCCGCCCAGGGCATCGATTTCCTTCACCAGGTGGCTCTTGCCGATGCCGCCAATGGCCGGGTTGCAGCTCATCTGGCCGAGGGTTTCCACGTTGTGGGTCAGCAGCAGGGTCTTCACGCCCATGCGCGCGGCCGCCAGAGCGGCTTCGGTGCCGGCATGGCCGCCGCCGATCACGATCACGTCAAAACGGGAAGGGAAGTCCACCACGCACCTCGATGCCTGTTGATAAGGGCTTTTTGATTGGAAAGCAGAAAAGGGTGGCAAGTATAGGGAGTTGGCCTGCCTGAATGAAGCCTTCTGGACAAAAAATAGCCAGCCGGAGCGCTTTCAGAAAATAGAGAATAAAAAAGAGAAATTTTATAAAGCTTAGTTTTTATGTTTATTCATGGTGAAGCACTTTTCTGTGGATAGATCGCTGCAGCCTAGACCAGCAAAGGGCTCTGTCGATGTATAAGGCTGTGCCGTTCCTGGCCCTATCCGCTGGGCAAGCTGCACAACTCCTGTGGATTAAAACTCATCTTATGCACAGGCGGATTTTCCAACCCCTTGTCACCAGGCTTATCGACTGGGCTCAGGTCGGGTTTTCCACAGGGCTCAGGGCCTACTTGCCGATACAGAAGCTGGAGAAGATACGGCCCAGCAGATCATCCGAGCTGAAGGCGCCGGTGATCTCGCCCAGTGCCTGCTGGGCCTGGCGCAGGTCCTCGGCCAGCAGTTCGCCAGCGCCCATCAGGGTCAGCTGGCTACGGCCATGCTCGAGGCTGGCCTGGGCCTGGCGCAGTGCCTCCAGATGGCGGCGGCGCGCGCTGAAACCGCTCTCCGCGGTCTGCTCGAAGCCCATGCAGGCCTTCAGGTGCTCGCGCAGCAGCTCCAGGCCTTCAGCCGATCTGGCGGAGAGCGAGATGGTTACATGGCCATCGTCGCTGGTGTCCAGCAGCACCGGTTCGCCAGAGAGATCGGACTTGTTGCGGATCAGGGTGACCCGTGAGGGGTCGGGCTTCTCGTCGAGGAATTCGGGCCACAGGGCAAAGGGATCGGCCGCTTCCGGAGCGGTGGAGTCGATCACCAGCAGTACCCGGTCGGCCTCGCCGATGGCCTTGAGCGCGCGCTCCACGCCGATGCGCTCGACCTGGTCGTCCGTGTCCCGCAGGCCGGCGGTGTCGACCACGTGCAGCGGCATGCCATCGATGTGGATATGTTCGCGCAGCACGTCGCGGGTGGTGCCGGCGATATCGGTGACGATGGCCGCCTCGCGCCCGGCCAGGGCGTTGAGCAGGCTGGACTTGCCGGCATTGGGCCGGCCGGCGATCACCACGGTCATGCCGTCGCGTAGCAGTGCGCCCTGTCCGGCTTCGCGCAGCACCGTGGACAGGTACTCGCGCACGCCATCCAGCTGGCTCAGCACATGGCCATCGGCGAGGAAGTCGATCTCTTCCTCGGGGAAGTCGATGGCCGCCTCCACGTAGATGCGTAGCTGGATCAGTCGCTCGGTCAGTTCATGCACTCGCCGCGAGAATTCACCCTGCAGGGAACGCAGGGCATTGCGCGCGGCCTGGGCCGAACTGGCCTCGATCAGGTCGGCGATGGCCTCGGCCTGGGCCAGGTCGAGCTTGTCGTTGAGGAAGGCGCGTTCGCTGAACTCGCCCGGGCGTGCCTGGCGGGCGCCGAGCTGCAGGCAGCGCTGCAGGAGCATGTCCAGCACTACCGGGCCGCCGTGGCCCTGCAGTTCCAGCACGTCCTCGCCGGTGAAGGAGTTCGGCCCGGGGAAGAACAGCAGCAGGCCCTGGTCGATCACCTCGCCTTCCTCGTCGCACCAGGCGCCGTAGTGTGCGTGGCGTGGCTTGGGCTCCAGCCCGGCGAGGGTGATGCCGATGGCACGGGCGCGGGGCCCGGAGACCCGCACGATGCCGACGCCTCCGCGGCCCTGGGCGGTGGCGACTGCGGCGATGGTTTCGCGGACGGCGTGCATGGCGTTTTCCCGGTAAAAAGTGACGGATAGCAAAACGCCCCACGAGGGGGCGTCTTGTGCAGCTTCGGCGGAATCAGGCTTTCGCCGTCGCGGCCTCGATCTTGCGGGTAATGTACCACTGCTGGGCGATGGACAGGACGTTGTTGACCACCCAGTACAGCACCAGACCAGCGGGGAACCAGAGGAAGAAGAAGGTGAAGATGATCGGCATCATCTTCATCACCTTGGCCTGCATGGGGTCCGGCGGGGTCGGGTTCAGACGCTGCTGGATGAACATGGTGGCGCCCATGATGATCGGCAGGATGAAGAACGGGTCCTTGATCGACAGGTCGGTGATCCAGCCCAGCCAGGGAGCCTGGCGCATCTCGACACTTTCCAGCAGTACCCAGTAGAGGGCCAGGAACACCGGCATCTGCACCAGGATCGGCAGGCAGCCACCGAGCGGGTTGATCTTCTCCTTCTTGTACAGCTCCATCATCGCCTGGGACATTTTCTGGCGATCGTCGCCATGCTGTTCCTTCAGCGCCTGCAGCTTGGGCGACACGGCGCGCATGCGGGCCATGGACTTGTAGCTGGTGGCGGAGAGCGGGAAGAAGGCCAGCTTGATGATGATGGTCAGGACGATGATCGACCAGCCCCAGTTGCCGAGCAGGTCGTGGATGTGTTCCAGCAGCCAGAAGATCGGTTGGGCGATGAACCAGAGGATGCCGTAGTCGACGGTCAGTTCCAGGCCTGGCGACAGCTGCTTCAGGTGCTCCTGGATCTTCGGACCGGCGTACAGGACGGCACCGGTTTCGGCGCTGGCGCCGGCGGCGACGCTCAGCTGCGGGCCGGTGAAGCCGACGATGTAGTTGCCCTGGCTGTCCTTGCGGGTCTGGACGCTGTTGCTGTCGTCCTTGTTGGCGACCCAGGCGGTGACGAAGTAGTGCTGCAACCAGGCGACCCAGCCGCCTTGCACGGTCTCGCGCAGGCTCTTGTCGTCCATGTCGCCCATCTTCACCTTTTTGTAGGGCTCTTCGGCGGTCCACAGGGCGGCGCCCAGGTAGGTCGCGGTGCCGGTGGCGGTGGTGGAGGACGGATCGCCGCTGTTGTCGCGCTTGAGCTGGGCGTAGAAGTTGCCGCTCCAGGCCTGGCCGCTCTGGTTGTCGATCTTGTAGGTGACGCCCAGGTCGTACTGGCCGCGCTCGAAGGTGAAGCGCTTGATGTAGTTGACGCCGTCTTCGGCGTAGGTGAGATCGACCACCAGCTGGTCCTGGCCTTCGGCCAGTTCGTAGCTGCGCTTCTCGCTGCTCCACAGGGCGCGGCCGCTGGACTTGTCCGGCGCGTTGCCACCGATCAGGCCGCTTTGTGCCAGGTAGATACGCTCACCGCCGTTGTCGAACAGCTGGAACGGCACGTCCGGGCGATCCTGGCGGCGCGGGTACAGCGGCAGGGTCAGCTGGACGATGTCGCCGCCTTTCGGGTCGATGGCTAGGTCGAGGACATCGGTCTTCACCCGGATCAGCTGGTCGCTGACGGCAGCCGGAGCGACCAGTTGCGGGTTGGCCTCGCCATTGGCGGTCGGTACGTCGTCCGCGGCACCGGTATTGGCGGTGGGCACGTCCGGCAGACTCGCGGAAGGATTGCCTCCGAGAGTGGCGCTGGCGGTAGCCGGGATCGCGGCCTGGCCGTAGTCCTCGTTCCATTGCAGCACCATCAGGTAAGCGACGATGGCCAGGGCGACGAGCAGGATCGAGCGTTGGATATCCATGGTTTACTCGGTCATCGAATGGGGTGAAGAAAGAGGCGGAACCGGGTCGTAACCACCGGGATTCCAGGGATGGCAGCGGCTCAGCCGGCGCAGGCCGAGCCAACCGCCGCGCAGCACGCCATGGGTCTCGATGGCTTGCTGGGTATAGCAGGAACAGCTGGGATGGAAGCGACAGTGATTGGCCATCAAGGGGCTGATGGCGTAGCGGTAGAACTGGATCGGGAGAATGACCAGTTTACGCATGGGCGCTGTCGCTTAGCCCGGGAGGGGCGGCTTCGTTGCGTTGCCTGGCGAGGCGCTTCCAGAGCTTGCCGAACTGCTGATGCAGTTCCGGGTTTTCCAGATCGCCAAGGCCCTTGCGTGCCACGACGACGATATCCAGACCGGCCAGCAACTCCTGGTTGAGCCGGAAGGAGTCTCTGATCACGCGTTTGATCCGATTGCGCTCGACGGAGAGCTTGACGCTCTTCTTGCCGATCACCAGCCCCAGGCGGGGATGTTCGAGATCATTGAGGCGCGCGAGAAGCAGGACGTTCTTGCCAGGAGCCTTGCCGCTCGGTGAGTCGAAGACTGCCTTGAAGTGCCGGGGTGTCAGCAGGCGCTTTTCCCGGCCGAAGCCTCGACTCACCACCCGTTCCGGTTATCAGACGGTCAGACGCTTGCGGCCCTTGGCGCGACGACGCGACAGGACGGCACGGCCGTTCTTGGTGGCCATGCGAGCGCGGAAACCATGGGTGCGGGCGCGCTTGAGAGTGCTGGGTTGGAAAGTGCGTTTCATGGTGATCTACCTGGGTGGTTCATACGGGCCGAGATGGCCCCCGTTTAAAGAGACCGGCGATTCTAGTGAAACCGGCGCCTCAGGTCAATTTCCAGCCAGCCGGGAATTGTCTGGATAGATAAAAGGAAAGAAATTCTTTAAAGCTTGAAGTGATTACTCATGTTGGAGGACGGAGTCTCTGTGGAAAACTTCCTGCAGCAGCCGGCCCACATGGCTTGCAGGGGAAGGATAAGACTGTCTGCAAGCGGTGGGTGTCATGTTCGCTTCGGGTGCATCGCCTGTGGAGGAAATGCACATTTACCCACAAGGCGGTTTTCCTCCCGGTTTGGCACAGGTTTTCCACCCCCTTCCGGTTACCTTTATCCACAGTTTTCATCATTCCATTTCGTGAGGGTGGTAGACATAAATAAATCATTGATTTTACTGGCTTGAAATCACCAATTCGTGTGGATAACTAGGTCCCTCGGGGCTACAATGCGGGCTGTTTTTTGCGATCGCCAGCCGTAGCGACCCAGGGGATTTCAGTGTCCGTAGAACTTTGGCAGCAATGTGTCGAGCTGCTTCGCGACGAGTTGCCAGCGCAACAATTCAACACCTGGATCCGCCCCCTTCAGGTGGAGTCGGCCGGAGACGAGTTGCGTGTCTATGCGCCCAACCGCTTCGTGCTCGACTGGGTGAACGAGAAATACATGGTCCGTCTGCTCGAACTGCTGGCGGAGCGGGCCAACGGTCTGGCGCCTGCGTTGTCGCTGTTGATCGGCAGCAAGCGCAGCACCGCCCCGCGCATGGCCGCTCCGGTGCTTTCTCCCGCCAGTCCTGCCGCTCCGGTGAGCATGGCGAACGAGCCACCCGCCGCCGATCCCCTGGCAAATGCCGCGCCGGCCTCTTCGGCTCCGGCTGCGAGCCGACCGACGGAACGCACCGTGCAGGTGGAAGGCGCGCTCAAGCACACCAGCTATCTGAACCGTACCTTCACCTTCGAGAACTTCGTCGAGGGCAAGTCCAACCAGATGGCCCGCGCTGCGGCCTGGCAGGTGGCGGACAACCTCAAGCACGGCTACAACCCGCTCTTCCTTTATGGTGGCGTGGGCCTGGGCAAGACCCACCTGATGCACGCCGTGGGCAACCACCTGCTGAAGAAGAATCCCAACGCCAAGGTGGTGTACCTGCATTCCGAGCGCTTCGTCGCCGACATGGTCAAGGCGCTGCAGCTCAACGCGATCAACGAGTTCAAGCGCTTCTACCGCTCGGTGGACGCGCTGCTGATCGATGACATCCAGTTCTTCGCCAAGAAGGAGCGCTCCCAGGAGGAGTTCTTCCACACCTTCAACGCGCTGCTCGAAGGCGGTCAGCAGGTGATCCTCACCAGCGACCGTTATCCGAAGGAGATCGAGGGCTTGGAGGAGCGCCTGAAGTCGCGCTTCGGCTGGGGCCTGACCGTGGCGGTGGAGCCGCCGGAGCTGGAGACCCGTGTCGCCATCCTGATGAAGAAGGCCGAGCAGACCAAGGTCGACCTGCCACACGACGCCGCCTTCTTCATCGCCCAGCGCATCCGCTCCAACGTGCGTGAGCTGGAAGGCGCATTGAAGCGGGTGATCGCCCACTCCCACTTCACCAACCAGGCGATCAGCATCGAACTGATCCGCGAGTCGCTGAAGGACCTGCTGGCCCTGCAGGACAAACTGGTCAGCGTGGACAACATCCAGCGCACCGTGGCCGAGTACTACAAGATCAAGATCGCCGATCTGCTCTCCAAGCGTCGCTCCCGTTCGGTGGCACGCCCAAGGCAGGTGGCCATGGCTCTCTCCAAGGAACTGACCAACCACAGTCTGCCGGAAATCGGCGATGCTTTTGGCGGAAGAGACCACACCACAGTACTGCACGCCTGTCGTAAGATTGCGGAACTGCGCGAAGCCGACGCGGACATCCGCGAGGACTACAAGAATCTGCTGCGCACCCTGACCACCTGAATCGCAGCCCACGAGGCAAAGGGACGAGACCATGCATTTCACCATTCAACGCGAAGCCCTGTTGAAACCCCTGCAACTGGTCGCCGGCGTCGTCGAACGCCGCCAGACCCTGCCGGTCCTGTCGAATGTGCTGCTGGTGGTCGAAGGCCAGCAACTGTCGCTGACCGGTACCGACCTGGAAGTCGAGCTGGTCGGTCGCGTGACGCTGGAAGACAGCGCCGAGCCGGGCGAGATCACCGTTCCGGCGCGCAAGCTGATGGACATCTGCAAGAGCCTGCCGAGCGACGTGATGATCGACATCCGCCTCGATGAGCAGAAACTGGTGGTCAAGGCTGGTCGTAGCCGTTTCACCTTGTCTACTCTGCCGGCCAACGATTTCCCCACTGTGGAAGAAGGTCCGGGCTCGCTGACCTTCAATCTGGTGCAGAGCAAGCTGCGCCGCCTGATCGACCGCACCAGCTTCGCCATGGCCCAGCAGGACGTGCGCTACTACCTCAACGGCATGCTGATCGAAGTACAGACCGGCGCGTTGCGCGCCGTTGCCACCGACGGTCACCGCCTGGCCATGTGCGCCATGGAAGCGGCCATCGAGAATACCGAAAGGCACCAGGTCATCGTGCCGCGCAAGGGTATTCTGGAACTGGCCCGACTTCTCACCGAGCAGGACGGTGAAGTGGCCATCGTGCTGGGCGCGAACCACATCCGCGCCACCACCGGCGAGTTCACCTTCACTTCCAAGCTGGTCGACGGCAAGTTCCCGGATTACGAGCGCGTGCTGCCGCGCGGCGGTGACAAGTTGGTGATCGGCGATCGTCAGGCATTGCGCGAAGCGTTCAGCCGTACTGCGATCCTGTCCAACGAGAAGTACCGTGGCATCCGCCTGCAACTCGCCAGCGGCCAGCTGAAGATCCAGGCCAACAACCCGGAGCAGGAAGAAGCCGAAGAAGAAGTGGCGGTCGACTACAACGGTGGCTCCCTGGAGATCGGCTTCAACGTCAGCTATCTACTGGACGTACTGGGCGTGATGACCACCGAACAGGTACGCCTGATCCTCTCCGACGCCAACAGCAGCGCCCTGGTGCAGGAAGCCGGCAACGACGATTCGTCCTACGTCGTCATGCCGATGCGTCTGTAACCAGCCACTGAATGTCCCTCTCCCGCGTCACCGTCACCGCGGTGCGAAACCTGCACCCGGTGACGCTCTCCCCCTCCCCTCGTATCAACATCCTTCACGGCGCCAACGGCAGCGGCAAGACCAGCGTGCTGGAGGCCATCCATCTGCTCGGCCTCGCCCGCTCCTTCCGCAGCAACAAGCTGCAGCCGATGATTCAGTACGAGCAGCCGGCCTGTACCGTATTCGGGCAGGTGCAACGGGAAGATGGCCTGCACAGCAACCTGGGGATTTCCCGCGATCGCCAGGGCGAGTTGCAGATTCGCATCGATGGACAGAACGCCCGAAGTACCTCCCAGCTCGCCGAGATATTGCCGCTTCAGGTCATCAATCCAGACAGCTTTCGCCTGCTGGAAGGCGCGCCTAAGGTTCGCCGGCAGTTCCTCGATTGGGGTGTGTTCCACGTGGAACATCGCTTCCTGCCGGCCTGGCAGCGGCTGCAGAAGGCCCTGCGGCAAAGAAACTCGTGGCTGCGGCATGGTACACTGGACGCCGCGTCGCAAGCGGCCTGGGACCGTGAGCTGTGCCTGGCCAGCGACGAACTGGACGGCTATCGACGGGCCTATATCCAGGCCCTCAAGCCGGTGTTCGAACAGGTGCTGAGCGAGTTGGTGCAGCTGGAGGGGCTGACCCTCAGTTATTACCGCGGTTGGGACAAGGACAAGCCGCTGGCCGAAGTGCTGGCCTCTACCCTGCCCCGTGACCAGCAGCTCGGTCATACCCAGGCAGGTCCGCAGCGTGCGGACCTGCGCCTGCGGTTGGGGACTCACAATGCCGCGGAGATTCTGTCCCGCGGACAACAGAAGCTGGTGGTCTGTGCGCTTCGTATCGCCCAGGGCCATCTGCTGAACCAGGCCAAGCATGGCCAATGCATCTATCTGGTGGACGACCTGCCGTCGGAGCTGGATGAGCGACACCGACAGGCCTTGTGCCGACTGCTGGACGATTTGCAGTGCCAGGTGTTCATCACCTGTGTCGACCAAGACTATTTAAAGGATGGCTGGCGCATGGACACGCCGGTCGCCATGTTCCACGTGGAACATGGAGTGATCACCGCATCGGAGTGAACGCATGAGCGACGAGATCAACACGTACGACTCCTCGAGTATCAAGGTACTCAAAGGTCTGGATGCCGTACGCAAGCGCCCGGGCATGTACATCGGCGACACCGATGACGGCACCGGCCTTCACCACATGGTGTTCGAGGTGGTGGACAACTCCATCGACGAGGCGCTGGCCGGCTACTGCTCCGAGATCAGCATCACCATCCACCCCGACGAATCCATCACCGTGCGCGACAACGGCCGCGGCATTCCGGTGGACATGCACAAGGAAGAAGGCGTGTCCGCGGCAGAGGTCATCATGACCGTGCTGCACGCCGGCGGTAAGTTCGACGACAACAGCTACAAGGTCTCCGGCGGCCTGCATGGCGTGGGTGTGTCCGTGGTCAACGCCCTGTCCAAGGAGCTGATCCTGACCATCCGCCGCAGCGGCAAGATCTGGGAACAGACCTATGTACACGGCGTACCCCAGGCCCCGCTGGCCCCGGTTGGCGACAGCGAAGGCACCGGTACCCAGATTCACTTCAAGCCTTCCGACGATACCTTCAAGAACATCCATTTCAGCTGGGACATCCTGGCCAAGCGCCTGCGCGAGCTGTCTTTCCTCAACTCCGGCGTCGGCATCCTGCTCAAGGACGAGCGCAGTGGGAAGGAGGAGCTGTTCAAGTACGAGGGCGGCCTGAAGGCCTTCGTCGAGTACCTGAACACCAACAAGACCATCGTCAACCAGGTGTTCCACTTCAACATCCAGCGCGAGGAAGACGGCGTCGGTGTGGAAGTGGCTCTGCAGTGGAACGACAGCTTCAACGAGAACATCCTCTGCTTCACCAACAACATCCCGCAGCGTGACGGTGGTACCCACCTGGCCGGTTTCCGCTCGGCCCTCACCCGCCACCTGAACAACTACATCGAGCAGGAAGGGCTGGCGAAGAAGTTCAAGATCGCCACCACCGGCGACGATGCCCGCGAAGGCCTGACCGCGATCATCTCGGTCAAGGTGCCGGACCCGAAGTTCAGCTCGCAGACCAAGGACAAGCTGGTCTCCTCCGAGGTGAAGACCGCGGTGGAACAGGAAATGGGCAAGTACTTCGCCGACTTCCTGCTGGAGAATCCCAACGAGGCCAAGGCCGTGGTCGGCAAGATGATCGACGCCGCCCGCGCCCGCGAAGCCGCGCGCAAGGCCCGCGAGATGACCCGGCGCAAGGGCGCGCTGGACATCGCCGGCCTGCCGGGCAAACTCGCGGATTGCCAGGAAAAAGACCCGGCGCTGTCCGAACTCTACATCGTGGAGGGTGACTCCGCGGGCGGCTCCGCCAAGCAGGGCCGCAACCGCAGGACCCAGGCGATCCTGCCGCTCAAGGGTAAGATCCTCAACGTCGAGAAGGCGCGCTTCGACAAGATGCTTTCCTCCCAGGAGGTGGGCACCCTGATCACCGCGCTGGGCTGTGGCATCGGCCGCGAGGAGTACAACATCGACAAGCTGCGCTACCACAACATCATCATCATGACCGATGCCGACGTTGACGGTTCGCACATCCGCACCCTGCTGCTGACCTTCTTCTTCCGCCAGCTGCCGGAGCTGATCGAGCGCGGCTACATCTACATCGCCCAGCCGCCGCTGTACAAGGTGAAGAAGGGTAAGCAGGAGCAGTACATCAAGGACGACGAGGCCATGGACGAGTACATGACCCAGTCGGCCCTCGAGGATGCCAGCCTGCACGTCAACGAGAACGCCCCGGGCCTGTCCGGAGCGGCGCTGGAGCAGCTGGTCAACGAGTACCGTGCGGTGATCAAGACTCTCGGTCGCCTGTCCCGCGTCTATCCGCAGGACATCACCGAACACATGGTCTACCTGCCGCGTGTCTCGGTGGAGCAACTGGCCGACCAGGCCGCCATGCAAGGCTGGCTGCAGGCCTTCCAGGCCCGTCTGAAGGGGGCCGAGAAGTCCGGCCAGACCTATTCCGCCAGCCTGCGCGAAGATCGTGAGCGTCACCTCTGGCTGCCGGAAGTCGAAGTGCTGGCCCATGGCCTGTCCAGCTACATCACCTTCAATCGCGACTTCTTCGCCAGCAACGACTACAAGTCGGTCACCGCCCTCGGCGATCAGCTCAACAGCCTGCTGGAAGACGGTGCCTACGTGCAGCGTGGCGAGCGCAAGAAGTCGGTCTCGACCTTCAAGGAAGCGTTCGAGTGGCTGAAGGTCGAGAGCACCAAGCGACACAGCATCCAGCGCTACAAGGGTCTCGGCGAGATGAACCCGGAGCAGCTGTGGGAAACCACCATGGACCCGACCGTGCGCCGCATGCTCAAGGTGACGATCGAGGACGCCATCGCCGCCGACCAGATCTTCAACACCCTGATGGGCGATGCCGTGGAGCCGCGCCGCGACTTCATCGAGTCCAATGCCCTGGCGGTGTCGAACCTGGACTTCTGATCGGTTCGCTGTAAAAGGAAAACCCCGGTCCAGTGCCGGGGTTTTTTATTGCAGGGTGAGTAGCCAAAGGCTTACACGCGAAGGCGGAAAGGGACTCTGCCCTCCCGCTTGGGCGTTGGCTAATCTAGCCACACCTACCGGGAACAAGGATGTCCCGGGTCAAGGAAGACAGACCGCGCCAGGATGGCAAACGACAGGATGTCGGAAGGTCGCGAAAAACCCGCCTCGGCGGGTTTTTTGTTGCCCGCCATCCATGTAAGCGGTTGTAGAGTGCGCGGGGCCGCCCAGGCTGTGCGCACCGGAGGCTTGGGCGGCCCCGCGCACCCTACAACTTGGCCTCAAGCCCACCAGTAGCGCACGAAGTGGAAGAAGATCGGCGCCGCGAAGCAGACCGAGTCCATGCGGTCGAGCATGCCGCCGTGGCCTTCGATCATGTGGCCCCAGTCCTTCACGCCCCGGTCGCGCTTGATCGCCGACATTACCAGACCACCGGCGAAGCCGAGCAGGTTGACCACCAGCGCCATCAGCGCCGCCTGCCAGAAGCTGAACGGGGTGATCCAGAACAGCGACGCGCCCACCAGGCTGGCCAGCGCCACGCCTCCGACGAAGCCCTCGACGGTCTTGGAGGGCGACAGCTTGGGCGCGATCTTGTGCTTGCCGGCCAGCTTGCCGCAGACGTACTGCAGTACATCGGAGAGTTGCACCACCAAGATCAGCCAGGCGATCAGCAGCAGGTTGCGCCCTTCATAGCCGGGAATGTCCAGGGTCAGCAGCGCCGGCACTGCGGACACGCAGTACACCGCGATCATCAGCCCCCACTGCACCTTCGAGGCCCGCTCCAGGAAGCGTGTGGTATCGCCGCCCAGCGAGGCCAGGATCGGCAGCAGCAGGAACAGGTAGACGGGAATGAAGATGGCGAACAGGCCGTACCAGTCCAGGGCGATCAGCAGGTACTGCATCGGCAGCGCGAAATAGAAGGCCGCAGCCAGCGCCGGATAGTCGCTGCGCCGGGTCGGCGTCAGGGTGAGGAACTCGCGCAGGGCGTAGAAGGAGACGAAGTAGAACAGCAGGATCACACCGTTGTTGCCGAACAGGAAGGCGAGGCCGATCACCAGCACCATGGCCCACCAGGCGTCGATCCGCGCGTTGAGGTTCTCGATCACTGCGTTGGGCGTCTGGCCCGCCCGGTGGCGCAGCACCCGGGCGATGAGAGTGGCCAGCAGGAGTACGGCGCCGATGCCGGCGAACAGCAGGATTGTATTGCGATCCATCTCAGACCTCCTCCGGAGCCAGGGCCAGCAGGGCGTTGCGTGCGCGTTCGAGGAAGGCTGTCTTGTCCTCCCCGGCGATGCGTTCCAGCGGCGCGCCGAAGCTCAGGGTGCAGAGCAGCGGCAGCGGCAGCGCCCTGCCCTTGGGCATCACCCGGTTGAGGTTGGCGATCCACACGGGTATCACCTCCACCTCAGGCATTGCCTGGGCGAGGCGGAACAGGCCGCTCTTGAAGGGCAGCAGCTGTTCTTCGGTGAGGTTGCGCGTGCCCTCCGGAAAGATGATCAGCGAGTCGCCCTGTTCCAGCGCGTCCAGCATCGCTTGCAGGGGATTGGCCTGGGGTGAGCGCTGCTCCCGGTCGACCAGCACGGCGTTGAACACGTCGCGGATCAGGAAGCGCCGCAGATTGCCGTTCAGCCAGTAGTCGGAGCCCGCTACGGGACGGGTGCGCCGCCGCAGCTCCGGCGGTAGCGAGGCCCAGAGCAGCACGAAGTCACCGTGGCTGCTGTGGTTGGCGTAGTAGAGGCGCTGGGTGGGCTGTGCGGTGCAGCCCAGCCAGAGCGCGCGAGCGCCGGTCAGCAGCCGGGCCGCCGAGGTGATCGCGAAGGACGTGAGGGAAGCGAGCATGAATGACTCCTTTATCCGGCCATGCGCAGCATGGCTTGGCGGGATGGCCGGCCCGCTGGGGGCATGCCGTCCCGGTTGTACAGCGAACTAAACGGTCCCGATCTCGGTCAGGCCTTGGCGCACGCGGTTGATCAGGGTCGCCACCAGCAACAGCAGGACGATCACGAGCAGCCCGTTGATCCAGGACGAAGGCAGCCACCCGGTGGCGACGCCGGCGCCGAGCACGCCGAAATAGAAGGCGCGATCACTCTTGCCCATGGGGCCGTCGTAGCGGCGGGAGGCGCCGACCATGGGGCCGAGCACGCCGGCGTATTCGCTGATCAGCGCCAGAACCACCACCAGAATGGCCAGTGTCGGCGAGACGCCAGCGAGCAGGGCGAAGGGCAGGTACAGGGCGCTGTCCGCGACCACGTCGCTCAGCTCGTTGAGGTAGGCCCCGAGCTTCGACTGCTGGCCGAATTCCCGGGCCAGCATGCCGTCCACGGCGTTCAGCGCCATGCGCAGCAGCATCCACAAGGGGATCAGGGCGAACAGCCAGGTGTGCTGGGGCAACCAGGCCAGCAGCGCACCCAGCAATACCGAGACGGCGGCGGCGGTCAGCGTCACCTGATTGGCGGTGACCCCGCGTGCGTGCAGGCGCGTGACGCCGGGGCGCAGCAGGTTCTGGAAGCGGGGCTTGAGCTGATAGATCGAGGGCATGCGCGGAAATGCCTTTGACGAGGTGGGACAGTTAGCTTAACCGCTCTGCCCAGCGGACATGCGGCGTGGAACGTGCGGCGGTGCGCGAAAATACTTATACCCCGATGCGCGTCGACCGGTCTGAAGAGGAATTAGCTGGAATATCAGCCAGTTGAGACGCCTAATGGCAAACTGATGGTATTTCCTGCACAGCTTATCCACAGGCTCAGGCTACGCTGGAGGCGCTTTCCGTGCTGACTACCGGCGCCACGCCGCTGATCTGCTCCTGGGTCTGGGCCACCCATTTGAAGGCGCGCTCGTTGAGTTCGGCGATGGCGCGCGGGCCGGTGCCCTCGGCGTGCATCACCGGGCCGATCACCACCTGGATAGTGCCCGGGTACTTGGCCCAGCCCTGCTTCGGCCAGAACTCGCCGGCGTTGTGGGCGATGGGCAGTACCGGCAGGCCCGCGTTCACCGCCAGCGCGGTGCCGCCACGGGAGAACTTGCCGATCTGCCCCGGCGGGATGCGCGTGCCTTCGGGGAACACCAGTACCCAGGCGCCCTGCCGGATGCGCTCGTCGCCCTGCTTGGCCAGTTGCTTGAGCGCCGCCTTGGGGTTGCTGCGGTCGATGGCGATCGGTCGCAGCATGGCCATGGCCCAGCCGAAGAACGGTACGTAGAGCAGCTCGCGCTTGACCACCTGTGACAGCGGTTCGAAGAAGGCTGACAGGAAGAAGGTCTCCCAGGTGCTCTGGTGCTTGGCGAGAATCACGCAGGGCTGCGCGGGGACGTTTTCCAGGCCATGCACTTCGTAGCGGATGCCGACCACCACCTTGGCCAGCCAGGTAGCGCTGCGGCACCAGGCCTGGATGACGAAACGGTAGCGGGCGCGGAACGGCAGCAGCGGCGCGATGAACACGCAGAGGATGCACCAGAAGAAGGAGCTGGACGACAGCAGCAGGTAGAAGAAGAAGGTTCTGATGGCCTGCACTGTCGTCATGGGACTCGGGCTCTCCTAGAGCAGAAGCTGGTCGGCTATGGCCGCCAGATCATCGAATATCAGGGTTCCCGCTGGCAACGGCTTGGCCAGCGTGCGCTCGCCCTTGCCGGTTTTCACGAGAACGGGTTGGCAATTGACGGCCAGGGCGGCCTCGAGGTCACCGCCGCTGTCTCCGACGAACCACACGCCCGCCAGTTGCGTGCCGTAATGCGCCGCGATCTGCCGCAGCATGCCGGGCTTGGGCTTGCGACAGTCGCAGCCGTCGTCCGGGCCGTGCGGGCAATGCACGATCAGGCCGACCTCGCCGCCCCGCTCCGCCACCAGCTGGCGCAGGCGCGCATGCATGGCGTCCAGAGTGGCCGCGTCGTAGTAGCCGCGCGCCAGGCCGGACTGGTTGGTGGCCACGGCCACGGTCCAGCCGCCCTTGCTCAGGCGCGCGATGGCGTCGATGGAGCCCGGGATTGGAATCCACTCGTCGAGGGACTTGATGTAGGCGTCGGAGTCTTCGTTGATGACGCCGTCGCGGTCGAGGATCAGTAGCTTCATCGCTGTTTAAGCCTCGAGCCGTGAGCTTCAGCGCGTGAAGCCCACGGCTCTTCGCCTGCCGGGCGTCAGCCCAGCACCGAGATGTCGGCGACGCCGAGGAACAGGCCGCGCAGCTGGTTCAGCAGCGCGTAGCGGTTGGCCCGCACCGAGGCATCCTCGGCGTTGACCAGCACGGCCTCGAAGAAGGCATCCACCGGCTCGCGCAGAGCGGCCAGGCGCTCCAGCGCCACCCGGTAGCGACGCTCGGCGGCCAGCGGCTGCACGGCCTGGCTGGCCTGCTGGATGGCGGAGTACAGGCTGAACTCGGCCGGATTGTCGAAGTAGTGGGCTTCGGCGCTGGCGGCGACCTGGCCTTCGTACTTGCCGAGCAGGTTGGACACGCGCTTGTTGGCGGCGGCCAGGGCCCCGGCCTCCGGCAGCTGGCGGAACGCCTGCACGGCCTGCACCCGCTGGTCGAAGTCCAGCGGCGAGGCCGGCTTGAGGGCACGCACGGCCTGGTACACGGTCACCTCGACGCCCTCGTCCTCGTAGCGGGCGCGCAGGCGGTCGAAGACGAAGTCCAGCACCTGGGCGGCCAGGCCGTCGGCCTTGACCTTGTCGCCGTACAGGCCGATGGCGAAGGTCACGGTCTCGACCAGATCGAGGTCCAGCTGCTTCTCGATGAGGATGCGCAGCACGCCGAGGGCGGCGCGGCGCAGGGCATAGGGGTCCTTGGAGCCGGTCGGCAGCATGCCGATGCCGAAGATGCCGACCAGGGTGTCCAGCTTGTCGGCCACCGCCACGGCGGCGCCCGTCAGGGTGCCCGGCAGCTCGGCGCCGGCACCGCGCGGCATGTACTGCTCGTTCAGTGCCAGGGCCACGTCGTCGGCTTCGCCATCGTGCCTGGCGTAGTAGTAGCCGGCGATGCCCTGCATTTCCGGGAACTCGCCGACCATCTCGCTGGCCAGGTCGCACTTCGACAGGATACCGGCGCGGGCCGCGCGGCTGGCGTCGCCGCCGATGCGCTCGGCGATGAAGGCGGCCAGCTTCGATACCCGCTCGGCCTTGTCGAACACGCTGCCCAGCTGGGCCTGGAACACCACGTTGGCCAGGCGCTGGTTGCGGGTCTCCAGGGGCTGGCGCTTGTCCTGCTTGAAGAAGAATTCGGCGTCGGTGAGGCGCGGACGCACCACCTTCTCGTTGCCGGCGACGATCTGCGCCGGGTCCTTCGATTCGATGTTGGCCACGGTGATGAAGCGCGGTAGCAGCTTGCCGTTGCCGTCGAGCAGGCAGAAGTACTTCTGGTTGTCCTGCATGGTGGCGATCAGCGCTTCCTGTGGCACTTCGAGGAAGCGCTCTTCGAAGGAGCAGACCAGCGGCACCGGCCATTCGACCAGGGCGGTCACTTCATCGAGCAGCGCCGGTGGGACGATGGCCGTGCCGTTCTCGGCGCTGGCCAGCGTCTCGACGCGGCAGGCGATCTGCTGGCGGCGCTCGGCGAAGTCGGCGACCACATAGGCGCCGCGCAGGTCCTCGGCATAGCTCGCCGGGTTGCTGATAGGCACGTCGCGGTTGGCGTGGAAGCGATGGCCGCGGGAGGTGCGGCTGGCCTTCTGGGCGAGGATTTCGCAGTCGACGACCTGGTCGCCGAACAGCATCACCAGCCACTGGGTCGGACGGACGAACTCATCCTTGCGCGCGGCCCAGCGCATGCGCTTCGGAATCGGCAGCTCGCCCAGCGAGGCCTCGACGATGCCCGGCAGCAGGCCAACGGCCGGCTGGCCGGCGATGGACTGGCTGAACTTGAGTTTCGGGCCGCTGCGGTCGATCTGGCCCAGGTCGACGCCACACTTCTTGGCGAAGCCCAGGGCCGCCTGGGTCGGCTTGCCCTCGGCGTCGAAGGCGGCCTGCACGGGTGGGCCGTCGAGGTTGACGGTGCGGTCCGGCTGCTGCGCGGCGAGTTGCTCGACGAGCACCGCCAAGCGACGCGGGGCCGCATAGAAACGGGCGCTGGCATAGGCCAGGCCGGCATTCTTGAGGCCTTTCTCGATACCGGCGAGGAAGGCTTCGCCGAGGCTTTTCAGCGCTTTCGGGGGCAGCTCTTCGGTGCCCAGTTCAACCAGAAAATCCTGAGCGCTCATTATTCGGCCTCCTTCAGCTTCGCCAGCACTTCGTCACGCAGTTCGGGGGTGGCCATCGGGAAGCCGAGCTTGGCGCGGGCCAGCAGGTAGCTCTGGGCGATACTGCGCGCCAGGGTACGCACGCGCAGGATGTACTGCTGGCGAGCGGTCACCGAGATGGCGCGGCGGGCGTCGAGCAGGTTGAAGCTGTGCGAGGCCTTGATCACCATCTCGTAGGCCGGCAGCGGCAGCTGCAGCTCCATCAGGCGGTTGGCTTCGGACTCGTAGAAGTCGAACAGGTCGAACAGCTTGTCGACGTTGGCGTGCTCGAAGTTGAAGGTGGACTGTTCCACTTCGTTCTGGTGGAACACGTCGCCGTAGGTGACCTTGCCGAACGGGCCGTCGGAGTAGACCAGGTCATACACCGAGTCGACGCCTTGCAGGTACATGGCCAGGCGCTCCAGGCCGTAGGTGATCTCGCCGGTGACCGGGTAGCACTCGACGCCGCCGACCTGCTGGAAGTAGGTGAACTGGGTGACTTCCATACCGTTCAGCCAGACTTCCCAGCCCAAGCCCCAGGCGCCGAGGGTCGGCGATTCCCAGTTGTCCTCGACGAAGCGGATGTCGTGCACCAGGGTGTCGACGCCGATGCGGCGCAGCGACTCCAGGTACAGGTCCTGGATGTTCTCCGGGTTCGGCTTGAGCACCACCTGGAACTGGTAGTAGTGCTGCAGGCGGTTGGGGTTCTCGCCGTAGCGGCCGTCGGCCGGGCGGCGCGAGGGCTGCACGTAGGCGGCGTTCCAGGTTTCCGGGCCGATGGCGCGCAGGAACGTGGCGGTGTGGAAGGTGCCGGCACCCATTTCCATGTCGTAGGGCTGCAGGATCACGCAGCCCTGCTCGGCCCAGTAGCTCTGCAGGGCGAGGATCAGGCCTTGGAAGGTGCTCACGTCGGGCTTGGTTTGGCTCACGAATTTCACCGGTATCGAGGCTTAGGCGGAAAGCCGCGCAGTATACCCGAACGCATCCCGCCTGACCCAGCCGCGCCGGGTCTTGCCAGGGGCAAGCGGGCGAAGACCTGATACGGAGAAGGTCGTCAGGAAATCCCGTCATTCCCGCGCAGGCGGGAATCCAGATGCAGGCCACCGCGCCCCTGGGTCCCCGCCTTCGCGGGGACGACGGTGTTGGGGGGAGTGCAGCCCGCCGTTGCGCGCAGCGTGGCGAATCCGTTAATTTGAGAATAATTATCATCTTTAACGGTCCGCAGAGCCCCCATGAGCAGCGAGCGCACTTTCGAACGGGACGTAGAGCGCCTCTACCTCGACCATCATGGCTGGCTGAAGAACTGGCTGCGTCGGCGCCTGGGCGAGGCGGCGGATGCGGACGACCTGGCGCAGGACACCTTCGTCCGGGTCCTCCGCAGCCGCGCCGCGGTCCACGAGCTGCGCCAGCCGCTGGCCTACCTCGCCACCATCGCCAACAGCCTGCTGGTCAACCGCTGGCGCCGGCTGGCCGTCGAGCGGGCCTATGCCGAGGCGCTGGCGGCGCAGCCGGAAGCCGTGGAGCCGTCGCCGGAGGACCGGCTGCTGCTGATCGAGGCGCTGGTGGAGATCGACGAGCTGCTGCACGGCCTGTCGCCGCGGGTGCGGCAGATCTTCTTCCTGTCCCAGCTCGACGGCCTGACCTACCCGCAGATCGCCACCCGGCTCGGGCTCAGCGTCAACCAGGTGCAGAAGGCCATGGGCAAGGCCTTCGCCGCCTGCTACGCCAACCGCTACGAGTGACCGCCATGAGCGAAGCGCCCATCGCCCCCGCCATCCGCGACCAGGCCATCGCCTGGTTCACCCTGGCCCAGTCCGGCTGCCTCGGCGAGGCCGAGCGCCTGCAGCTGGAAAGCTGGCGCCGCGCCGACGGCGAGCACGAGCGGGCCTGGCAGCGCCTGGCGGGCATTCCCCAGGGCCTGCGGGCCAGGGCGGAGATGCTGCGCGACCCGGCGGCGCGGCGCGCGGCAGAGCAGACCCGCCCCATGGACCGGCGCCAGGCGCTGAAGGTGCTGGTCGGCGCCGGGCTGCTCGGTGCGCTGGCCTGGCAGGGGCACGACAGCCGCCTGCTGCAGGGCGCGCTGGCCGACCTCTCCACTGCCACCGGCGAGCGTCGCCACCAGCGCCTGGCCGACGGCAGCGAACTGTGGCTGAACACCGCCAGCGCGGTGGATGTGCGTTTCGATGCGGCCCAGCGCCTGCTGCGCCTGCGCCACGGCGAGCTGGAGCTGCTGACCGGTCAAGACCCGCGCCCCCTGGTGGTGCTGACCGCCGAGGCGCGGCTGCGCCCGCTCGGCACACGCTTCAGTGTGCGCCGCGACGACAGCGAGCGAGGCACCCTGCTGGGCGTCAGCCAGGGCCGGGTGGCGGTGGAGCCGCTGGACGGATCGCCCGGCCGGATCGTCGAGGCCGGCTGGCAGACCCGCATCGACGCCAGCGGAGTCGCCCCCGCCTGGCAGGCGGACGGGAGCGACACGGCCTGGATCGACGGCTTCATCGTCGCCGAACGCATGCGCCTGGGGGATTTCGTCGCCGAACTCTCGCGCCATCGCCCCGGTGTGCTGCGCTGCGACCCGGCCTGCGCCGACCTGCGCCTGACCGGCTCGTTCCCGCTGGACGATGGCGAACGCATCCTCGCCCTGCTGGAAAGCAGCCTGCCGGTGCGGGTGTCGCGACTGACGCCGTACTGGGTGACCATCCTGCCGCGGTAGTG
>NZ_JAOEEE010000015.1:0-111118 GCF_029837675.1 Pseudomonas sp. GD04015
TGCCGTGCCGGTTCCATCCAAGCGCCCGCAACAGCGCCGAAACCACCAGTCGTCTGGTGACTGTGGCGCTAGTCCAGATCCAGATGCTGAGCGATGTGCTCGACCAGCTTCAGGGGCTCGCGACTGTTTACAACAGTAAACATGAGGTCGCGTTTGCTGCGGGAGAGACGTTGGGAACAACGCTTGGCGGTGGCTTGCACTGCTGCATCCGTGCCGTGAATCTTGGCTGCAAGCAGTAGTGCTATCGTTGCGTCAGTGAGGTTCACAGGCGTCTCATTGAACTGGGGAAAGGCGCCCGCATTCTACGGCAGCCATGTTTGACGCGAAGGATTCATCGTCCAGAATTTCTACCGCATGACGTTGATGCTCAGGAGGTCGCGGAGTCTGGATGGGGGTGTGCAAGGTGCTTTACCCGGGGCGGCAAGGCACATGATATCGCCGCTTTTGACCTGAGGTCGCTGTTGAGACAGGCAGCAACCGGCCAAAGTCGGTCCGTAAATGGCGGCTATTGGCTGGCAGCTACCGTTACGCTTCGGAATGTGCGTACGTCTCAGAAACGGCAAGGGCCGCTTTCGCGGCCCTTCGGTATAGGCTGGAAAAGCTTATTGAAGCCAGCTTTCCACTTTCTCGGCACCGTACTGCTCTTTCCAGGCTTTCAGCACCTTGTGGTTGCCGCCTTTGGTTTCCACTATTTCACCGTTGTTCGGGTTTTTGTAGCGCTTGAGAGTTCGTTCCCTGCGTGCACCTTTCACGGAGGCTACAGCGCTCTTCTCGGCCTTAGGATCAAGCAGGGAAATGACGTTACGCAGTGAGTAGTTGTAGTCAGCCAGCAGGGCGCGGAGTTTGGTTTCAAACTCGATTTCACGCTTCAGTTTTTCGTCGCCCTTCAGGGCTTCCAGACGCTTCTGCTGCTCAGCGATCTGAGCTTCGAGAGCTTTGTATTCTGCAATTATCGACATGGCAATTCCTGGTCCGATGCTAAGTGATTCTAGGATACATAGTAGAGGTCATAGAGTTCAACCAGAGGCGAAGTGTAACGACAAGTAATGGGGGGTTACTGAGTGCCTAAATAGCAATCCACATCACCTTCTGAGGGGAGGTTTCCAGGGTTTGATAGCGGCAAAACTTCTTTGTCTAGGAACTCCTCTACGCCGCCTTTGCCTGCCCAGGGTATCTTGTTAAACGAGAATTGGATGAGTTTGGCGGATGCCCAGACGGGGTTGTACTTCTGGAGCTCGCCATTTTCTAGCCATTTCGGGTGTATATCCGCATGGGCGTGATCCTCAGCGATCTGGTTGACGTAGTTCCTGAAGGAGACGATGTCTTTTCTCTCCCTGCTTAAAGGGTTGCAACCCAAGACCCTCTCTGTATGTGCGTCAGAGTAGGAATCTTGCACCATGTGAAGTAGCGAGCCGAGGGCAATGTGCTTGATGCTCGCGGCATCCCTGGGGTCGCTGTAGGTGACCTGTGCTCTGGGCTTTCCTGAGGGCTTGTAGCTGCCAACCTTCCCAGAGAGGAACGAGGATTTCCATTCACCACCTGGTACTGGGTCAAACAGGGCGCCAACAGTCCAGCCCTGTCTCTTGAGAGTGCTGGCAATGTCAGAGAAGGCCGACACTGCTGGGCCATCAATGGTCTCTTTGCCGAGCTTGTTTGAGGAAATGGATAAGGTGTAGGTGAACTCGGCCCACTTCATCATTTTGGCTTTAGTGTCGGCAGCAGTCTCGGACTGATCTGATGCCATGGCATGGATGAACTGGAAGTCTCCAAAGTGGCTCCGATATAGCATCATCGGGGTGTCAGTGATCTTTACGCCTTTGCACTGAGGTTGTGCGCCGTCAACTTTGCACTTGGCTTGCAGCTGGGCGTCCTTGAACAGAGCATTCCACTGCAATGACCGTACGACATTTTGCCGCAGTAATGAGTCAGGATCGTCGTTCCATTCGCTTCCGAGTACCAAGTCTCTGAGTATGCCGCTTTGCTTTAATTTTTCAGCGGTGGTTTGCGCAACTCCACCTCTGGCACCCTCGGGGTTCACGTAGTAGTCGTACGCTAAAAGCGTAATGGTTTCGTGAACCGGGCGCTTCACTCCGGCGCTGAGGTTGGTGATGCGACACAGTGTGTCCTTTCCCCAGCAATCCACGTTGATAGGGTTCATGTCGTACGCGCGCACGCTGCCTGATGCTATGGCAGTGAGAGCAGCCAGCGTCATGGGGAGAATTCGAGTTTGGACAGGGTGGGCAGTGCGGTGTGGCGAGGAGGCGTGTGCAGCACGCTTCATGAGCAGATCCCTCTAGGGTGATTTCCGTTTGGGATGTTTATAGCTCACGAGATGGCAATGTGCCTTCTTTAGCCCAAATTAAGGCTCTGCGCTGGACCACGGCTTCGGAGAAGTGGTTACTGCCTCGCCATGAGCCAACAGCTAAAGATTTCTTGGGGTAACGGCATTGTTATGCTCAATCACCTCAAGTAGAGACAGGGCTGCATCTCGAAGATTTCGATCTGGATATTTAGTGCAAAATGAAATCAAGAAGAGTTCCTTTTGACTTCTGCTGAACATTTTTTGCACCCGATCATTCCACTCCGGTATCTCAGGATGAGAAGCGCTCAGAAATCCTTCAGTCCACACTGTTGAGTCATGCACGAGGGATGGTGTAGGGCTTTCGCTAAGAGTGGAGCAAGATGTGTCGCCTAGATTGAGAGCCGGCTCCTGAGGGCCGGCTATCAATAGTGTTGGCGCCATCAGAAACGCCAATACGATAGATCTCACAGCCAGATTTTTACAGGCGGTGGGTTGATGTTTACCATCATGTTTTGTGTGATACAGGGGAAATACTCAGAAGGGCCTGGGCACATGCGAATCATCGCAGAGGAGTAACCTGCAAATGATGTCGATGGCAAAAGGGAGTATCCCAAAATGGTTGCAAGCAGAACTGCCTTCTTCATAACTTAATCCTTCCTTAGATTTCTTCGTCAAGCGGAATATAGACCTGATTCAGCACGCTGGTTTCGTCGGTGCTCGCTTCCTGGCTCTTCTGTCTCAATGCACTATCAGGCCTCGCTGCCTTGTGAATTTGCTGCATGGCAATCTTCAGGCTTTCTGTCGGCGACTTTTGAATAGCCTCTTCTGCGAGGGAATCCGCACCAGCTTCATCGCCTTGATAGCGTCTAACGTGACTCTTCGCCATCAGAATCTCGACTTCCATAATGGGCCTCAACTCTGGCTTTTCCCATTGGAAGCTCTCATTCGCAGTTAGCGCTTTATTAAGACTTCTTTCGGCAGCTATGAAGTCGCCTTTGAATGTCTGGATTTGCCCCAGTTGAGCATAAAACTGAGGAGCGCCGGTTTTGCCGAGCTTGATGGCGTTGCGCGCGGCGGCCTCAGCCTTGCTCAAAGCCATAGTTTGCTCGGTGGCGTTGAGCTGCGTAGCTTGTTGAGTGTAGGTCAGTGCCAGTTTGCTATAGATTTCTGCAAGCCTGCTCTTGTCGGCACCAGCCAAAGATGCCTCAAGAGTTTCCGTCGCCTTATCGTAGCTGCCTAATCGAATATAGCTCGTACCGAGATACTCGTTGATATCACTATCTCTTTTGGCAGCAGGGACTTTCTTGTTGATATACGCGATTGCCTCTGCATCACGGCGGAGCTCCGAGAGGCAGCCTGCCTTCAACGTGATGTAGGTTTTCCACTCAGGGGACTTTTGTGAGGGCTCAGCGAGAGCAGCCAGTTTGGGCAGGACTTGGTTACAGGACTTGAACCAGCCTTGGGTTTGCACCTCTTTAGCAACGTCCTGAACTGGGCCGGCATAAGAGAGGTTTTGAGCAGCCATAGCTGCAAGTGCAATCGCACTTAGAAGTGGGACTTTCATTACTTCACCTTCCATAGCTGTGCATGATGTCCGTTGGCGCTAACAGAGGGCCAACGGAGCCGACTATAGCAGGGTCATTGATGGCTGCAAATAATGCTGATTCGCATTTATGGTTGTGGCCTTCAGGAGCCGAGGAGGGGGGCGATCAGCATGGGTAGCCGCTCGAATCACCAGAATAATCCCAGGCTTCGGTGCTCGCAGCTTTACTGAAAGCCATGTGGAGGGATCAAGAGCCCAAAGCTCCCAGCCGTGCGTGGTGTAACCGTGAGGCAGGCTGAGCAACGCTACGCAGCAGTGTGCCATCGACAGCGATGAGAAATAGCTTGGCTTGTTAGGGGCGCGAGTCGGGAGGAGATGCTCCAGGTTGTCTTGGACAAGGACTGCTCTCGGCCGATTACGCTTGAAAAATAATGATTAGAGCGGCGCCCGGTCGTCATTGCGATGCAAATTTTTCATGGAGGTAAATGCATTTGCAGCCCCTGTTGCCGTCTTCTGCCAAGCAGTAACGAGGTGGCGCACCAGTACCTGGTGCGCCATGGCAATCGGCGCCACTGGTGCGGGGGCTTTTCGATAGCGCCCCGCCGCAACGGGCAGAGCGCGTTGGGGCTGCGCCCCGGCTTGCTGCGGCAGATCGTGTATGCACGTGCCTTCCTCGACGCTGACGGTTGCTAGCTCCAGGTCACGAAGGACGGGCCACGGGCATGCAGCACGGCCACGCTATGGCGCTTCCAGTCCACGCCTTAAGCCTGTTGCCGCAGGACGTGGCAAGGGCGCTCTCGCCCGTCGTCGGGGTGTTGGTCTTGCCCCGCGTCAAGGTACAGGCCGGTGAAGCCGTCACGCGGGAGACTGAGTCGGCCCTGTCTCCTTCCGGGGAGGTTCGGCCCGGTGCGTCCTTGGCTTGTCGTGAATCCTGGCGGCGGCACGGCTGCGCCTCGAGCTTCATAGCCGCAACCGTCCGGCGCAAACAATTTCCCCTCCGCTGCGCGGATTCCTCGCCCACAAATTCTGTGCGCCTCCCGGTCCTCCACGCTGTTGCGGCCGCTGTGCGGTGCGGCCAGCCCGTCCACCGCCTGCCGGATCACAACAAGGACGCGATGGGCGCGACCTTGGTTACCCCGCAAGGAGAAATCATCATGGCCAACATCGGCACCTTTACCGCTCAGAACGACGGCTTCACCGGCACCGTCCGCACCCTGACGCTCAACGTCAAGGTCAAGTTCGTCTCCAACGACAGGAACAGCGAGAACGCCCCCGACTACCGCATCCAGGCGGCTGGTGGCTACGACATCGGCGCGGCCTGGAAGAAAGTCAGCCAGGCCGAGCGGCCCTACCTGTCCGTGACCCTCGATGATCCTTCGTTCCCGGCGACGATCTACGCCCGGTTGATCGAGGAGGAGGACGGTACGCACAACCTGATCTGGTCGCGCAGCAAGCCGGCGGCCTGACGGCCACCTCGTCGCCCCGCCCGTTGCGGCGGGGCGCTGTCGCGGGACTACGCCCTGGAAGCGGCGAGCTGGCTTTCAGTCGCAGCCATCAGCACCGCTGTACTGCAATCGAGCGCGCCGGCGATCTTGAAGATGATCGCCAGCGTTGGCATGTGCTCGCCACGCTCGACCTTGCCCATGTGCGAGCGCTCGACACCAGCCAGGTTCGCCAGCGACTCCTGCGCAATGCCGCGCTCCATACGCAGCGCGCGCACCGCCGCGCCGAAGGCTTGTGCCAACTCGGCGTCGAAGGTGGTGGTGCCGGCCGGTCGGCCGGGCTGGACGGATCGCTTCTGCATGGACAGAAGCGTCCGATCGAGGGAGAATCAAAACCACGTTATACTTAACTCATTGATGCGATTGCCGGATTTTTCGTGCTTTTACGGAAACCTGTATCGGTGGACTTCACCAGAACAGCGGAGGCGCATCTGTGCCTTTCCTGACTTGCGCAATGTCGATTTCACGCCTTGGCGCCTTTACGGATTTGCCGGCATGCGGATTGGCGAATCTGGACGAATGCACGAATCCGCATCGGCGTATTGGCGAGTCCGTGCGAAAGCACCTCAGCGCATCCACGCCTGCAGGTAGGGCGGGGGTGCATTCCGGCATGCGGTCATGACCCTATCGCTCATCACCGAGATGGAGCACTCACAGATGCTGGCGAACGGTCGTGCTCGGGCGGAGGGCCAGGCCGTCGACCTGCGGCCGGTGGTACGTCTGTTCACCCCCGACGCGCATGCGACCTGGCTTCTGGCTGCGCTCGATCCGGTCGACGGAGACACGGCCTATGGTCTGTGCGACGTGGGGATCGGCATGCCGGCGCTGGGCACCGTGAAGCTGTCCGAGCTGGTGTCCATCGTCGGGCCGCTCAAGCGTCCGGTCATGCGCGACCTGTACTTCCGGGCGACGCGCACGCTGTCGGAGTACACACGGCTGGCGCAGCTCAACGGCTCGATCATGGATTGACCCATCAGGGCTATCCCGCCCAGGTCGTCCTACGGGGCACTGTGACCGATTTGATCTGAATCCAGACCGATGCCATCTCAATCGGCACTATTGCACTCAGGCGCTACAAGCCTGACCCAATCGATCACGATGGCCACCGCTTAAGGCTGCAGGATATGCCTGGCGCCGCACCATTGATGGGCGGCGGCTCTGTCGCATTCGGACGATCCGCGTAACGCTTCGGAGTCAATCGGTCTTGATGCTGTCGTTTGACGTATTTCCACCTACTGCTGTGTCGAGGAGGCGCTGACCTCGCGTTGCGAGCCCGTGGCGACGGACCCTGTGCAAAGGGAGGTTGCCGCATGGCCGATCACAACGCCGAGCAGTGGTATCCCACCGCCGCTTATCTCTACGTCCTGCACCTGGATGACCTCGCCCTGGCCTGGGAGTACCTGCGCCGAAACCCGGAATACCGCCGCGACTGGCGGGATCGCCAGCGTCGGCCCGAAGCGGCGCAACGTTGGGGGCTGCGCCTGCTGGAAGACCCGCGCCTGGACGCGCGTGACGCGCATCCGGCCTGGTTTCCCGACCACCCGGAGCTGATCCACTTGTATCCCGATGTGGATCCCGTGCCCGACTCCGTGGCATTCGACTTCTGGCACCTCCCAGGCAGCAAAAGCCTGGTCCATGATGGCCGGCGCCTGCTGCTGACGACACGCTGGCCGGGCTGCTGCCTGCGGCTGACCCTTGCGCCAGGCCTGGAGCAGGGTATGGCCTATGTCCACGCCGTCCGGGCCTGCGCCAGCCCCTGCGCACGTTTCCGTGCCATCGCGGCCGAGCTGGGCAGGCTGGCCATCACCGCAGATGCCGCGCCGCTCGTGGCGGCTCGCCCTAGCTCGGCCGCACTGCTGGAGCTGCAGACCCTGCAAGCGCTTGATGCCACCCTGGCGGGGGCGTCCTTACGCGAGGTGGCCGCGGGGCTGTTCGGCCCGGCGGCAGTGACCGACGGCTGGCACGCCGATAGCGGCCTGCGCTCGAAAGTGCGTCGCCTGGTGCGGCGCGGCCTGACATTGATGCTCGGCGGCTATCGCCACCTGGCACAGCTCGACGGGCGCGGGAAGGGCCGTTCGACGCAGCCCGTAAAACGACCCTGAGCAGACCTCCAGGCCTTTCTGAGACTGCCTCCATCCGGCTGCGCTGGTGTGGCCGGGCTGCCCTGAACGATGGAGGCTCACCCCATGCGACCCGCTCCCGTGCGACCTGCTGCCGCCCACGCCAAGCCCCTGCAACCCGCCCCCACTGCCCAGCCGCAGCGCTACCTGACCAACGACGAGGCGGCCACCTACCTGCGCCTGTCGCCGCGCACGCTGGAGAAGCAGCGCGTGATCGGCGGCGGCCCGCGCTTTCGCAAGTTCGGCCGGCGCGTCATGTACGCCGTCGCCGATCTCGATGCCTGGGCCGACCAGCACAGCTTCGAGGCCACCTCCGATCCCGAGTACGCCGAGCAGCACTCGGCCGACAGCCGTGCACGCTGATCGGCGGCTCGCCGGAGGCCATCGCCATGTCCAACCCGGCACCGGAGCGGGAACAGCTCGACCTGTTCCGCGCCTTGCCGGGCGACATGGCGCCGCGCGACAGCCAGGACCTGATGGCCTACCCGTTCTTCTCGCTGGCGAAGTCGCGGCGCACCACGCCGATCGACTTCCAGTCCGGCGGCGTCACCGTACGCGTGGAGGGCACGCGGGAACATGGCATCGCCACGATCTGGGATGCCGACGTGCTGATCTGGGCGGCCAGCCAGATCGTCGCGGCGCGCGACGCAGGCCTGCACCCGTCGCGCCTAATGCGCGCCACGCCCTACGAGATCCTGCGCTTCATCGGGCGCGGAGTGTCGCTGCGCGACTACCAGCGCCTCAAGGCCGCCTTGGATCGCCTGCAGTCGACCACGGTGGCCACCTCCATCCGCGAGACCAGCGGCCGGCGCCTGCACCGTTTCTCCTGGATCAACGAATGGAAGGAACTAGCCGACGCCCGCGGCACGCCGCTGGGCATCGAGCTGATCCTGTCGGACTGGTTCTACGCGGGCGTGCTAGACGCCGCCCTGGTGCTGACCATCGACCCGGCGTACTTCCGGCTCACCGGCGGCATCGAGCGCTGGCTGTATCGTCTGGTGCGCAAGCATGGCGGCAAGCAGCCGGACGGCTGGCAGTTCGACTTTCGCCACCTGCATCGCAAGTCGGGCAGCACGGCCAGGTTCTGCGACTTCGCCTGCGACCTGCGTTCCCTGGTGGTGCGGCAGTCGCTGCCCGGCTATGTGCTCGGCATCGAGCGTATACCGGAGGCCAACGTGGAGCTGCTGACGTTCCGGCCCGTGTCGCCCACAGCACGGGGATAAGCGCGGTAAAACCTGTGAATGGGCTCGTGCTATCAGGCGTACGGGGTATCGTGCTATCAGGCGTATCACTATCGTGCTATCGGGCGTACGAAATCCCCTGCAGGCCAGAACCTGCGCGGGCTCCAGCCTCTCTTAACTTCTCTAACTTAAAAGCTCTAACTTTTTGTAGGGGCGCGCCGTTTCGGTGGGCAACCGCGAAACGGCACGGTCAGGCCGGCTTTCCAGCAGGGAGGGCCGCGCCATGATCATCGCCTTGCTCAACCAGAAAGGCGGTGTCGGCAAGACCACGCTCGCCACCCACATCGCCGGCGAACTGGCGCTGCGCGGTCAGCAGGTCGTCCTGTTGGATGCCGACCCACAGGGTTCATCGCTGGACTGGACGCAACGGCGTGCCCAGCAAGGCTTGCCCAGGCTGTTCAGCACCGTGGGCCTTGCCCGCGAAACCCTGCACCAAGAAGCGCCCGAACTGGCGCGTCGCACCGATCATGTGATCATTGACGGACCACCGCGCATCGCCGCCCTGGCGCGCTCCGCGCTGCTGGCGGCCGAGCGCGTTCTGATCCCGGTGCAGCCCAGCCCCTACGATCTGTGGGCCAGTGCCGAGATGGTCGCGCTGATCCGCGAGGCGCAGGTGTTCCGGCCGCAACTGGCGGCGGCCTTCGTCATCAACCGGCGTGTCAGCACCACCATCATTGGCCGCGAGGCGCGCCAGGCATTGGCCGACCAACCACTGCCGGCGCTGCGTGCGGAGGTGCGCCAGCGCATCGTATTCGCCGACAGCGTGGCCGCCGGGCGACTCGCTCGTGAGACGGCGCCGGACAGCGCCGCCGCGCGCGAGATCACCGTGCTGGTCGACGAACTGCTGCGGTGGACAGCATGACCTGCGAGCGCAGTAAACGCACGGCCATCGGCGCGCGTCCGCCGGCGAATCCGCACGCCGAGGCGTGGGTTCGCCAAGGTGGCGCCGGCGGCCTGCAGAAAGGTGACCTTTACACCGCACGCCTGACTCTCGACATCACGCCCGCCATGCGCGCCCGCATCAAGGTCTCGGCGTTCACCCAGGGGGTAACGGTCGCCGATCTGCTGCGCGCGCTGCTGGAGCGCGAGTTCCCGGAGAAATCCCCATGAATGCTCAGCTTTCGGAGACCACGCCTGCGCCGCCGCCATCGCTCGCGGTGCTCGCCGGCCAGAGCGACGCCGCGCAGCTGACCCGCGTTTCGCTCACCTATGTGGAGCAGCGCATCAAGCTCTACCTGCGTTTCGGCGAGCCGGCACGCATTACCCGACTGGATCACTGGCGACGTGTCGCGGTGTTCCTGCCGGGCGCCGTCTTCTGCCGCATCCGCTGGCAGGCCAACGACTACGGCACGATCCGCTGGCAACTCATGGTGATGCAGGCCTGCACGCCACTGGACGCCGTGCAGCGCATCCCCGGCGTGCTGCCTGGCGCGCGCCTGCTGCTGCATACGGAAGGCGATAACACGGTGCGCGCCGTGCTCGAACGCATCGACGCCATCGAGGCGCTGGGCATCGCCCCCGTCGCCGCATCGCCGGCGTACTGGCGCACGCTGGGCAACCGGCTCGTTGCACGCTCGCCGCTGCCCGACTACACCGCCGAGCGGCACGCCGCCTGGCTCGCCGGGAGGTCATTGTCATGACCATCGTTTCCACGACAAGCCCCGCACCGCGTCCTCGCTCGCGCCTGCGCGCTCGTATCGCCCTTGCGGGGCTGTCCGCCGTCGGCCTCGCTGCGCTGGCCTGGGCGTCCGTCGTGCAGCCGCTGCCGCGCCTGATCTACAACCCGTCCGACAGCGTTCCGGTCGGCTGGTATCGCGCCGAACCACTCCAGCACCGGGCTGGCTCGCTGCCACGTCCATTGTCCGTGGGCAGCATCGTCCTGGTCCGGTTGCCTGCCGACGCTACCGCACTCGCTGCGCAGCGCGGCTACCTGCCGGCGCACATCCCTCTGCTCAAGCGCGTGGGCGCGGTTGCGCCGCAACACGTCTGCATCGTCGCCGGCCAGGTACGTATCGACGGCGTGCCGGTGGCCACCGCGTTGCCTGCCGATCGCCTGGGCCGGCCGCTGCCATCCTGGCGGCATTGCCGACCGCTGATCGAGGGCGAGTTGTTCCTGCTGAGCGTGACCAACCCGGCGTCGTTCGACAGCCGCTACTTCGGGCCGGTCAGCACATCCGCCGTGATCGGCGTCGCGCGCCCGATCTGGTCGGAGACACATCCATGATGGTCGCCGATTCGCTGCTGTCGCCGTGTCGTCGCACGTGCAGCGCGGGCGCATCCGCACCACGCTTCGCACAACGTCCGGCGCAGCTGTCCTACGTGCAGCTGTCTTGCCTCGAACGCGTCCGGCCTGCAGCCATTGGTGCATTCGCAGAAAGGCTGGCTGCTGGTGCAGCAGAGCCGCCTGGCCGCCGAGGCCAGGGGGGCAGAGCAGAGCAAAAGCGGAAGGCAAGACAAAAGGGGGCGGCACCTGCTCGCCCGCAACACCAGTCTGCACGTGGGGGAGGAGCGGCACGGCGCGGCTTCATCACCGTGCTGTGTGCGACGCGCAACACGCGCCGATGCCGGCATACCCGTGTGCTTCACACGCCAGGACACGCCCTGGCTCGACGGGGGAACAGCCATGACCGACCGGCGTGACGACGATTTCCGCATTCGGCCCAACGCCCCGAAGAACCGGGGCAAGGGCTTTGTCTCCAAGGTGCTCAAGCAGGTCGGCAAGGCCGGTGGCAAGTCGGCTGTACGGCGTCCGGTGCTGGCCGGTGACAAGGGACAACACGCCGGTCAGCGGCCCGGCTCGCGCCTGGGGCGTGGGCACACGGCGGCGCGCTTCGCGGACGCCTCACTTACGCCATTCTCGCGCCGGGTGACCATCAAGACCCTGCTGGTCAACCAGCGCCAGGCCAGCCCACGGTCGCTGGCCAAGCACCTGCGCTACATCGAGCGCGACGGCGCTGGCCGCGACGGCGAACCGGGCCGCGCTTATGGACCGCAGGCGGACGAGGCCGACCTCGGCGCATTCAGGGAGCGCTGCCAGGACGACCGGCACCATTTCCGCTTCATCGTCGCGCCAGAGGATGGTGCCGAGCTGGACGACCTGCGCACCTACATCCGGCATCTGATGGGGCGCATGGAGGCCGACCTGGGCACGCGGCTGGACTGGGTGGCGGTGGATCACTGGAACACCGATAACCCGCACACCCACATCGTCCTGCGCGGGCGCGACGATACTGGCAAGGACCTCATCATCGCCGGTGACTATATCGCCCACGGCTTCCGCCACCGGGCCGCGGAATTGGCCACCGAATGGCTGGGGCCACGCACTGAGCTGGAGATCCAGCAGACCTTGCAGCGCGAGGTGGAGCAGGAGCGCTGGACGAGTCTGGATCGCACGCTGAAGCGTGAGGCTGGCGACGATGGCCTGATACATGTCGAGCGCCTCAACGAGCCCCGCCTGCAACGTCTGCGCCTGCTGCTGATCGGTCGCCTGCAACGCTTGCAGTGCATGGGGTTGGCCGACGAGGCACAGCCCGGCACCTGGGCCGTCCAAGCGGGCGCGGAAAAGACCTTGCGCGCCCTGGGCGAGCGTGGCGACATCATCCGTACCCTGCAGCGAGCCATGGGCGGTCAGCCGCGCGAGCTGTCGGTGTTCGATCCGGGAGAGGAGGGTCGTACCGTGATCGGCCGGGTGACCGCCAAAGGGCTGGCCGACGAGCTACGCGACCGGGGGTATCTGGTCATCGACGGTGTCGACGGCAAGGCCCACTACGTCGCGCTTAACGCCCGCGATGAACTGGCGAGTTACCCCACAGGAGCGGTGGTGGAGGTGCGTGGCTCAGCTGAGATACGCGCGGCCGACCGCACCATCGTCGCGCTGGCGAGCGATGGCCTGTATCGCACCGACCATCACCTGGCGGTTGCCCGGGGCCAGGCAAAGGCTGGCCGCGATCCGCAGGAGGTCGTGGCGACTCACGTCCGCCGCCTCGAAGCCCTGCGTCGTGCCGGTATCGTGGAGCGTGTGGCTGAAGGGCTGTGGAAGGTGCCGGACGATTTGCCCGAGCGTGGCCGCCAGTACGACGCGCAGCGCCTAGGGGGCGTTGCTATGGAACTGAAATCGTACCTGCCGATTGAACAGCAGGCCCGTGTAATTGGCGCCACCTGGCTCGACCAGCAACTGATCGGCGGTGGGCGAGGGCTGGGCGACTTCGGATTTGCCGGTGAGGTGAGGCAGGCTATGCAGCAGCGCGCCGACTTCCTGGTCGAGCAGGGGCTGGCCGAGAAGCAAGGTCGGCGTGTGATCCTGGCGCGTAACCTGCTGGCGACGTTGCGCAATCGGGAACTTGCTCAGGCCGCTCGGAGTATCGCTGCCGAAACCGGGTTGGAGCATCGTCCGATCCTTGATGGCCTGCGCGTGACAGGCATCTACCGGCGTAGCGTCATGCTCGCCAGTGGACGTTATGCCGTGCTCGATGATGGTAAGGGATTCAGCCTGGTGCCATGGAAGCCGATCATCGAACCATGCCTGGGGCAACAGATCGCCGCGACCGTTCGTGGTGGCGGTGTGTCTTGGGAAATTATTCGATCACGAGGTGTTGGGATTTAAAGTCCAAGAGCCTGATGTTGAGTGAAGGCAACTGGTGAAGACTTGGTGCCATGTAGTCCACCAGATCCCCACATATCCGGTTTCTTAGTGCTTTTAATCAGGACGTTTTGATTCTTGCTGGAGTTGCATCTGCTGGATAAATGAATCCAGGACCCTTTCAGTGACGTGATCAAAGCAACTGAAATCCCCATAGATCCTGCCTACGAGAATCGCTCCTTCGTAATCAGACACTGTTTGCTGTGCATATTCCAAGGCGGCAGCCTTGTTCATTGTTCCCATGAATAACTGCGCTAGGGCCTGAGCCCAGACATCAAGGAACGATCTGATCTGGGGCATCAGATTGGGGAGGGCGTAGGTCGCGTCTATCGCTATCACGCCCATCAGACAGCCGATGCCATCCTCCTTGAACAGGCCTTTGGCTCTCTTTGCCATGTCTTGAAACCTTTTCAGCTCCGGCTGGCTTTGGTCATAGGCGATGCTGAACATTGCCTCGTTGACGCGCTCGTGCGTCCATTTGAGCACGTCGCTCATCAACGACTCTTTGTTCGGGTAGTGGTGGTAGAAGGACGCCTTGGTCAGATCACAGGCGGCGGCAAGTGTGTCCATGGTGGTTCCGTGGTAGCCGTAGCGCCTGAATACCTTGGAGCAACGGCCCATTAGTTCATCACGCGGTATTTTCTGTGGTCGCACTGGCTGAACCTGCAAGGCTTGGGTGGATTATATGATGGTCGTTTGACGGGTTACTGACTGTTTGTTTAGAGTGATTTTTCGACCAATCGTTTGGTTAGCTACTGTGCATCGACCGATAGGTGACTCGCAAGCTGTGATGAAGCTTCGTCGTATCACCTGCCAAGTGCCTGCTTGGTGGTCGATACCACAAGGTGTCACGAAGGAGACCGATAACAATGAGCGGCTTCAATTGGGTTGAAGATCTGGCACCTAGCATCCGCAAGGCACTATTTGAAAAGGCACGAATCAAAACCTTCCCCGATGGGGCGACCATTTATGCCCAAGGCGATCCAGTCTCGGACGTCTTCCAGATTATCTCCGGTGAGATCCGCCAATGCATTCTCACTGAGGATGGGCAAGAGGTCCTTGTCTACATCTATAAACCGGGCGACCTTGTTGGTGACAGCTCGGTGGTCGATGACGATCCCTATTCGGTCACCATCCTGGCTCGCGGAGAGGTGGCGACCAGGGCTTGGTCCATAAAGGACTTTGCAGCTCTCCGCGCTACCCATCACGAAATCGAATCTGCAATCTCAGCCCAGAGCAGCCGGCGTCTGCGTGGTGCTCTCAAGCTGATTGAAGAGTTGCTCACTCAGCCGGTCGCAGCGCGGGTGGCGTCGCGGTTCTTGCGGCTGTCGGAGATGGGAGAGTCCTCTATCGAGGGTGCCGATCTATCGTTGTCGCAGGCTGACATCGGCTTGATGGTCGGTACGACGCGGCAAAGCGTTAACCGGGTGGTTACAGAGCTTCGCAAGCTCGGGCTGATTGAAACGGACTACGGAAAGATCATCATCAAAGATCTGGAAGGCCTCAAGCGCTATATCGGTGAGCACCAACGCCATGGCCGGGGAGAGTCGTCAGAGCACTGACGGATTCCGCAGAAATCTTCAAAACACTGTCTTCTGGAAGACGTTGTTGATTTTGGATGTCACCTAGCATCGGTCTCGAAAAGCGCCCCCCAAAAACAATCAGGGCGCTTCAGGAGACTTGTGATGGCAGAGTTGACTCTGGCTGATATCGCTCGCGCTACAGCCAACACCCGCCCCGATCACGCCGCTCTGGTGTTCGGCGACAAATCTACGACCGTTCATGAATTGGACATCTGTGCAAATCAGGTTGCCAATGGCCTGCTGACCTTCGGTGTGACGGATCAAGAACGTGTAGCAATCTTGGATCACAGCAGCGATCAATTTTTCGAGGTCTGGCTAGGCGCTGCTCGCGCCAACCTGGCCATCGCCCCCCTGAATAGCCGTCTTTCTGCAACCGAAGTCGTACAGGTTGTGAATGATAGCCAGAGTCGCGTGTTGTTCATCGGACTGGCCTTCGTGGAGATGATCGAGCAAGTCCGTTCGCAACTGAAGTATGTCGATCACATCATCGTGATGGGCGATGAGTTCTCCGCGTGGCGAGATAAGCAATCGGCCATGCCGTTTGAATCCACGATGACTCCAACTGATGACTGCCTGCAGATGTACACCAGTGGCACTACTGGTCTTCCGAAGGGTGTGCGCCTGACGAGTGAAAACGTGTTCAAAGGCCCCCTCTCTGCTTTGGAGAATGGCGGAATCAGTCCATGCCAGGAAATCGGCCCTAAGGATGTGATTCTGCTTTGCCTGCCCCATGCTCATGTTGCCGGCGCGATTCTGGGTATTTATGGCCTTGCGATGGGATCGAAGCTGATCATCAGCCGCGACTTCGTTCCGGCCGACATCGTTGCCACTATCGAGCGTGAACAGGTGACGCTCACCATCATGGTTCCAGTGATGGTTCGCGGCTTGATAGCCGCGATGGAGAAGACTGGTCTCGCCTGCAAGAGCTTGAAGACCATCCTCTATGGCGCAGCGCCCATGGCCACCAGCCTGCTAAAAGAGGCCATGAAAGCACTTCCGCATAGCGGCTTCGGCCAGCTCTATGGCCTGACTGAGACCTCAGGTCCCGTGACGTATCTGACCCCGGATGATCACCACTCCATCCTGGCGGGCAATGGCGACCTGGCTCTTTCATGCGGCGCGGCGACAGCAGGTGTTGAGCTGCAAGTGATCAACCATTACGGGCAGCCAGTCCCTGTCGGGGACATTGGCGAAATCATCTGCCGTTCGCCTCAGATCATGAAGGGCTACTGGAATCGCACAGAGGACACTCTGTCGGCAATCCAGGATGGTTGGTTCCTCACAGGAGATGTGGGGTACATCGACGAGAAAGGTTACCTGTACATCTACGACAGGAAGAAGGACATGATCATCACGGGGGGAGAGAACGTTTATCCCGCCGAAGTCGAGAACATCCTCTACAGCCACCCGGAAATCGCTGACGTAGCAATCATTGGCGTTCCAGATGAGCAATGGGGAGAAGCTGTGAAGGCCGTGGTCGTTCGGAAACCCGGTTCTTCCTTGTCGGCTGAAGATCTCATCGCCCATGCAAAAGGCAAGGTGGCGGGCTTCAAGGTCCCCAAATCTGTGGACTTCGTTAATGACTTGCCTAGGAACGCTACAGGGAAAGTCCTGCGGCGCTTGATTCGAGAGCCCTACTGGAAGGCCCAGGGGCGCGGAGTGGCCTGAGCCTCAAAGGCTCCCCTCATGAAAACCATCATGTTGAACAATCCCCGCTACTGCGGGGGCCGGTATCGGCTTGCCCGATAAAACCCAAAGCAGGAGAAGAAAAATGACCGTTAAATTCGAAATGGATGGCCCGCTGGCAATCGCAACTTTCTGCGACGGCCCGATGAACCTCCTGACCTTCAACTCGTTCCGCGGCCTGATGGACGCTGTAGACAAGGCCATCGAGAACAAGGCGCGTGCGTTCCTGACTCTGGCCGAAGGTGATCACTTCTGCGCCGGTGCCCACATCATCGAAAACTTCCTGGGCCAGGACGCTAACTTTGCCCGTCGTATGCTGAACCGCTCCATTCCGGAGATGCAGCGCTTCGAAAACCTGCCGTTTCCGACCGTAGTAGCTATCCGTGGCATGTGCCTGGGTGGTGGCTGTGAGATCGCCCAGATCCACGACATCATCTTTGCTGGCGAAAGTGCGAACTTCGGTCAGGTAGAAGCCCGTATCGGCACCACCACTCTCCTCGGTGGTGCTCAGCGTCTGGTAGCTCGCGTTGGCCTGGCCCGCGCCAAAGAGATGGTCTTCTCGGCTGGTATCTACGATGCCAAAACCATGCAGGATTGGGGGCTGATCAACCGCATCGTTCCGGACGCTGAAGTGGAAGCCAAGGCCCGTGCCTATGCCATGAAGCTCGCCAATGGTCCGACCGTGGCGTACGCCGCTTCCAAGCAACTCATCAATACCGCTGTGGGTCACGGCCAGTCCGCCGCTGATCAGCGAGTCATCGAATCCGGTCCGAGCACTTTCGCTACCCGCGACATGACCTATGCAGTTGACCTGTTCGCCAAGGAAGGTGCGGAACTGCTGGTGAAAGGGGCTCTGGAATTCAAGGGCGAGTGAGGCCAGTCCGATGACAACCTACAAGGCCCCGACCGGGGAATATCAGTTCCTAGCCAGTCATGTGCTGGCTAAGGAGTTCGGCTTCATCGCGAACGAAGAGTCCTCGGTTGAGACCTTGGGGACCGTTCTGGAGAGCCTGGGCAACTTCGTGAATGACCGACTGCTGCCACTAGCAGCATCGGCTGATAGCGCGGGTTGCCAGGTGACCATCGACGGCGTCAAAGCCCCTGCAGGCTACCGCGACGCTTATCAGGACTTCATTGCTGATGGCTGGGGCGGTTTGCACACTGCTGTAGAGGATGGGGGACAGGGTCTTCCGCTGTCGTTTGGCTTCGCATGCGACGAGGTCTTGAGCAGCGGTGCAATGGCTTTCTCGCTTTATACGGCCATTCGCCTTGGCGTCTATTCCGTGCTGAAGCAGATTGGCTCGGACTATCTCAAAGAAACCTACCTCGCAAAGATCGGCAGCGGTGAATGGAACGGCACTATGTGTCTGACCGAGCCCCAATGCGGTACCGATCTTTCGCTGATCCGCACTGTTGCAACAGAGTCGGATGACGGTACTTATCGGCTCTCCGGGGCGAAGATCTTCATCACTGGTGGAGATCACAACCTCACCAGCAACATCGTCCATCTCGTCCTGGCACGCGTCCAAGGTGGGCCTGCCGGGCTTGCTGGGCTGGGACTGTTCATCGTACCGAAGCGCAAGCCGAATGCCGCAGGACAGTGGATTGAGCCCAATGGCGTTGTTTGCCCCCGAGTGGAAGAGAAGTTAGGTATCCACGCGTCGGCAACCTGCGAGCTCCTGTTCGACAACGCTCAGGGCTGGATCGTCGGTAAACCCGGCGAAGGCCTGATGGGCATGTTCAACATGATGAAGCTGGCACGCCTCGGAACCTCCTTCCAGGCCATTGGGGTTGCTGAGATGGCAGCCCAGAAGGCTGTCGACTATGCCTGTGAGCGCCTGCAAGGGCGTGACCTGATCGATGGAGCGAAGGGCGCGATCCGCATTGCTGATCACCCGAACATCCGCCGTGAGATCCTTCGGATGCGCACCCTGACATCATCGGCGCGGATGCTTGCTCTAACTGCCGCCTTGGTGAATGAACAAACATCAGCCGATGACAACGGCCGTCGTATGGTCTCGAACGTGTTACTGCCGGTGCTCATGTCGGTATCAAAAGCCGTGTGCAGTGAGATCGGCGTCGAGGTGGCTACCGCCTCGATGCAGACCCATGGTGGGCACGGCTACATCAAGGACACCGGTGTAGAGGCGCTGCTCCGTGATGTACAGATCTTGCCGATTTATGAAGGCACCAACGATGTTCAAGCGCTCGATCTGGTACTTCGCCGGCTTGATGACGGCCGTTCGCAGCCGGTGGATGCGGTGCTGGGCTGGTTGCGCGGCCAGATTGCCGAGCTGAATGTGCCAGCAGACCTAAATGTCTATACCGAGCGCACCCTGGACACGCTGAACATGCTCGAAGAAGCAGTCGGCCTGCTCAAGGCCGATATGCAGTCTTCGCGGTTTGCTGCATTGCAGTGTGCTCGCGAGTTCCTCTGGCTGATCGGCCATGCAGTCATCTCGACTCTGTGGCTTCGCGCATTGTCAGCGCTGGACGACGCTGATCTGCCCATCGATGCCTCCGCAAAGCGTGCGGAAGCGCAGTTCTATTTCTCCTACTTGCTGCCTGATGCCGCGCTGCGCATCGCTCGACTGAAAGCCTCTGTCGAGATCGAGAGCGCGCTGAAGGCGTACCAGGTCAATCCATAAGCGAGCGAAAACATGACTACTAAAAGCAATCTCTTCGATGTGAGCGGCAAAGTCGCCGTGGTTACCGGTGGCACCCGTGGTATCGGCCTGATGATCGCCAAAGGCCTGGTTCAGGCTGGCGTGAAGACCTATGTGGTTTCCCGAAAAGCGGAAGCCTGTGCCGAAGCCGAAGCCGAACTGAAGCAGTACGGCGAAGCAGTAGGCATCGCAGCTGACCTGTCCTCGATGGAGCAAGTGAACGCCTTCGCGCAGGAATTCCTTCGCCGTGAGACGAAGCTCCACATTCTGGTCAACAACGCCGGCGCGAGCTGGGGTGCCAACTTCTCCGAATTTCCGGAGAGCGGCTGGGACAAGGTTATGGACCTGAACCTCAAGTCGATCTTCTTCCTGACCCAGAAGCTTGGCAGCGCCCTGCAAGCGGCGGGCACCAATGAAGATCCTTCTCGAGTGATCAACATCGGCTCTGTCGACGGTCTTACTAGCCCGGACTTCGGCAACTACTCGTACTCGGCAAGTAAGGCAGCGGTTCACCACCTGACTCGTCACCTGGCAGCCCATCTGTCGAAGGCAAATATCAACGTAAATGCCATCGCCCCTGGTCCGTTCGAAACAAAGATGACCGAGCACATGCTCAAGGTTAAAGGCGATGAAATCGTGAAGGTGATTCCGCGCCGCCGCACCGGCCTGGAGTCGGACGCCGCTGGCACTGCCATCTTCCTGTCCTCTCCGGCTTCCGCCTACATCACTGGCGCTGTCATCCCCCTGGATGGCGGTTTCTCCACCACTCGCTGATGAGCCTCGCTATGCACACCCGTACCGTTTCTGCTGACGAGCTGCGTGCGCTTGTTGGTCAAGACCTCGAGCCGTCCCCTTGGCTGACCCTGGACCAGGAGCGAATCAGCAATTTCGCTGAGGTCACTGAAGATCGCCAGTTCATACATGTCGACCCCGAAAAAGCCAAGGCATCTCCATTTGGCGGCACCATCGCTCATGGCCTCCTGACTCTGTCGATGCTGCCGTCGCTAATCGAGAAGACCCTTCCTGCCCTAGACGGCATGAAGGCCAGCGTGAACTACGGCTACAACAAGATCCGATTCCTTGCGCCAGTGCGCAGCGGCAAGCGTGTCCGCGCCAAGTTCGTCATCGCCGAGTTCAGCGAGACCGGCCCCGGTCGCTTCCAGATCATCACCAACATCACCGTCGAGATCGAAGGCGAAGACAAGCCCGCCCTGATCGCCGAATGGATCTCGATGGTTTTGGTTTAAGGCCGAGGAAAGCAGCTATGACAATTCGATTCGATGGTCGAGTGGCCATCATCACTGGCGCGGGTAACGGTCTTGGTCGTTCGCATGCGCTGGGACTGGCTGCTCGTGGCGCCAAGGTCGTGATCAACGACCTCGGCGGTTCGCGCGATGGCAGCGGTGCCAGCTCCTCTGCTGCTGAAGCTGTCGTGGAGGAGATTCGCGCAGCAGGCGGTGAGGCATTCGCCAATGGCGCGAACGTGGCAAATTTCGAGGAAGTGCAGGCGATGGTGGAACAGGCTCGAGCCAAGTGGGGCCGGGTCGACATCCTCATCAACAACGCCGGCATTCTGCGCGATGCGACGTTCTCCAAAGGCTCGCTTGATGACTTCTGGAAAGTCGTCGACGTACATCTTCGCGGTACTGTGAACTGCACGAAAGCGGTGTGGGATCTGATGCGTGAGCAGAATTACGGTCGCATCGTACTGACCTCCTCGGCGTCGGGCCTCTATGGCAACTTCGGCCAGTCCAACTACGGGGCTGCCAAGGCAGCAATGCTGGGCCTGATGAACGTGCTTCACCTGGAGGGCCAGAAGAACGACATCCGCGTCAATGTGCTGGCTCCTACCGCTGCGACCCGTATGACCGAGGGGCTGATCCCGCCATCGGTTGCGCCGCTGCTCGCTCCCGAAACCATCACCCCTGGGCTGCTTTTCCTCGCGAGCGAGTCTGCTCCGTCGAAGGTGATCCTCGGGGCAGGTGCGGGTGTATTTGCCTGCAGCAATCTCTACGAAACCGAAGGGCTGTTCCTGCACGAGCAAGAGCGCACGCCAGAGGTTATCGCCGATCGCTTCGACGAGATCGCAGCCACCAATGGGCAAATCGCTCTCGACGGCGCTACTTCTCAGACCTTGCGCTTTGTTCGCAAAGCTGCCGGCGCTCTGGGCGTCGTGCTCCCAACGGCCTAAATCAGGAGGGTTTCACCATGCGTGAAGCTGTCATCGTTTCTACCGCCCGTACGCCGATTGGCCGGGCATTCCGCGGTGCCTTCAACGACACCAAGTCGCCCACTCTGATGGCTCATGCTATCCGCCATGCGGTGGAGCGTTCTGGTCTGGAAGGCGGTGTGTTCGAGGATGCTGTGATCGGTACCGTTCTTGCGGCCGGTACCGCTGGTGGCAACCTCGCTCGCAACGCTGTGTTTGCTGCTGGCCTGCCTGTCACTGTTCCCGCTCAGACCATGGACCGTCAGTGCTCCTCTGGTTTGATGGCTATTGCCACTGCTGCCAAGCAAATCACCTTCGACGGCATGGACGCGGTAATCGCAGGCGGCCAGGAAAACATTTCGGCAGTTCAGAACGACTACTTCGGCTGGGTGGGTAAGGAAGCCGATCCGAACGTCGTTGCAGCAGTGAAGAACGCCTACATGCCGATGCTGCACACTGCCGAGTTCGTTTCGAAGAAGTACGGTATCTCTCGCGAAGAACAAGACCGTTACTCCCTCGAGTCTCAAATTCGTACCGCTCGCGCCCAGGAGCAGGGGCTGCTCAACGACGAAATTGTGCCGTTCCAAGCGCGTATGAAGGTCCAGGACAAGGAAACAGGTGTAATCAGCTTCCGCGAGCTGCTGCTTGGTAAAGACGAAGGCAACCGTGCAGACACCACGTACGAAGGTCTATCGCAGCTGAAGCCTGTGCTGGATGGTGGCTTCATCACTGGTGGTAACGCGAGCCAGCTGTCAGACGGCGCATCTGCCTGTGTGCTGACCGAGGCGCGATTCGCAGAGCAACGTGGTTTGGAGCCGCTGGGCATCTATCGCGGCATGACTGTCGCCGGTTGTGCGCCGGAAGAGATGGGTATCGGTCCGATCTACGCCATTCCGAAGCTGCTCAAGCAACACGGCCTGACTGTTAACGACATCGGTCTGTGGGAGCTGAACGAGGCCTTCGCCTGCCAAGTTCTCTACTGCCGCGACAAGCTCGGCATCGACCCTGATATCTACAACGTCAACGGCGGGAGCATCTCCATCGGTCACCCGTATGGCATGACAGGCTCTCGCCTGGTTGGCCATGCACTGCTCGAGGGCAAGCGCCGTGGCGTGAAGTTCGTCGTTGTCTCGATGTGCATTGGCGGCGGCATGGGTGCTGCTGGTCTCTTCGAGATCGTGTGAATCGCAGGTAACTCTTCTGTTTGTCCCGAAAGCAGGAGATTTGGGTGGCTAGGTGCCACGCCACTTGGCCACCCTTTTTTTCTTCACGTCTTGAACAACAAAAACAAGATTCAGGAGTGTGTGAGCCATGATTTCATCCAACCAAATTCCCAGGATCTCAACTCGCAATGTGTGCGCCTCCCTGAAATGGGGAGCACTCATGGCAATCATTTACTGCCCACTGGCCATTTCTGCCGTTTCCGCAGAAAAAGCGAGTGAGCTCGGTTCCAAACTGACCCCTTCAGGAGCAGAGAAAGCTGGCGATACCGCCATAGGACTTCCTGAGTGGAACGGTGGTTTGCCGAAGGATGCCGGAGTGGTAGACAGCAAAGGTTTCCTAGCTGACCCCTTTGCTGGCGAGAAACCGCTTTACGTCATCACCGCCGACACAGCTGACAAATACAAAGAGCACCTGACTCCAGGTCAGCAGGCTCTCTTCAAGCGTTACCCAGATACGTACAAGATGCCGGTTTATCCTTCACATCGGACGGTGAATTTCCCGCAAGAATGGCTGGATATGACCCGCTCTAATGCGACCCAGGTGAAGTTGATCTCAGGCGGAAATGGCCTGGAAAATTACGCCGGAGGTATCCCTTTCCCAATACCGGAAAACGGCCAGGAGGTCATCTGGAATCATCTGACGACCTATCGTGGCCACGGATTTAGCCGACACGTCGTGCAGGCTACACCCCAGCAGAATGGGAGCTTTGTACCGGTTCGCTTCGAGGACCAGGTGCTGCCGTTCTATGCAATGAGCAACCCCAAAGGTGAGCTGCAGTACTACAAGCAAATTGTCACCGCACCCTCGCGCCTGGCCGGTAACGTGTTGCTCGTGCATGACTACCTCAATCAAGTGGTCAGCCCTCGCCAAGCTTGGCTGTACAACGCTGGGCAACGTCGTGTGAGGCGAGCACCTCAAGTCGCCTATGACGGTCCGGGTACCGCATCCGACGGTATGCGCACGGCGGATAACCTGGACATGTTCAATGGTGCCTTGGATCGGTATGACTGGAAGTTGGAAGGCAAGAAGGTCATCTACATTCCGACCAACAGTTACCGACTCGACTCTCCCGAGTTGAAGTACAAGGACATCATCAAACCAGGGCACATCAATCCGGAGTTCACTCGGTATGAGCTTCACCGCGTCTGGCATATCACCGCCACGCTGAAGCCCGGGGCCCGCCATATCTACGCCAAGCGTGATTTCTTCGTGGACGAGGACAGCTGGCTAATCGGTACTGTCGACCACTATGACGGCCGCGATACCCTGTGGCGCGTAGCTGAAGGACATGCCCAGTTTTACTACCACCAGCAACTGCCGTCTTTCACCATGGATGCGCTCTACGACCTTCAGTCTGGCCGATACCTCGCCATGGGCCTGAAGAACGAGGAGAAGCACTCTTGGAACTTCGACTCCAAACCTCAGGAGCGTGACTTCACTCCTACTGCTATTCGCCAGACGGGTATTCGCTGAAGGTTGATTCAGCATCCCATCCATGACGCCAGGAGTATTTGCGTGAATTTGAAATTCGTTGAGGTGAGCTATTCAGGTGCGGTGGCCACTGTCCACCTGAATCGCCCTGATAAGCACAACGCGTTGAATACGCAGATGCTTTTGGAGCTAATCGCCTGCGGTGAACAGCTACGAAGCAACCGAGACATTCGTGCGGTCATCCTCACGGGTAACGGGCAGTCCTTCTGTGCTGGCATGGACCTCAAGGACATCATGACGGGTGGCCTGCTGAAGAGGGTGATGGCATTCCTGCCCCTGTGGAAACCGACGATGAATCGTTACCAGAAGGTTTCCCTAGTATGGCGATCCTTGAGCGTCCCCGTTATCGCAGCAATACATGGCAATTGCTTTGGCGCAGGCCTGCAGGTGGCTCTGGGGGCTGATATTCGAATTGCTGCACCAGGTTCTCAGCTGTCGATCATGGAGTCGAACTGGGGGTTGGTGCCCGATATGGGAGGAACTGTGGTTCTACGTGAGTTGCTTTCCAAGGACGTGGCCATGGAGCTGACGTTCTCAGGCCGGACCATTGAAGCCGAGCAAGCAAAAGCTCTGTGCCTGGTAACTCATATAGCTGACGATCCCTTAGAGGCGGCCCACCAACTCTGCCGAGAGTTCGAGACGCAGTCTCCAGACGCCTTGGCTGCAGGTAAGAAATTGCTGCTCGGGGCCTGGAGCGGCAGCGAGTATTCCGCTCTTCGTCAGGAGCGGCTGTGGCAGCGGCGTGTGATCGGAAAGCGAAACCAGAATATTGCGGTAGCTAGGCGACTGCAGAGTTCGCAACAGAGCTATGAACGTCGGACCAGGTAAACGCTAGGGGCCGGCATGTCCAGATACAGTTCAGATCGAGCAGAAATCACTCGACGTGAGATTTTGGAATCAGCTACCGAACTGTTTCGCCAGCACGGTGTGCACGAGGTGAGCCTTGCCAAGATCATGAGCGAAGTTGGTATGACTCCGGGCGGCTTCTACAAGTACTTCGACTCGAAAGAGGTGCTTGCAGGAGAGGTTTGTACGAGGGCGTTCCTCCAGTCGCATGAAGTCTGGGAGGCCATCATCGATCGTGCCCGGCAGCGATCGGAGTGCCCTCAGCGTGCCTTGATTCGCGAGTACCTGGCGTTGGCCGAAGACGGGCATTGCCCGATCATCGCTCTCAGCCACGATGCCGCAGGAGTCTCGCATGATCAGTCGTTCGCGCAGGCGTATCGGGACGGCTCGAAGGGGCTACTGGATGCTTTGCTTGAGATTTCTTTCGAGCGGAAGAGCGGGGCATCAAGGCAAGAAATTCTGGCGCTCTTTGCAGCCATGCTTGGCATCGGGCTTTTGTTACGTGCAGCGAGTTCCGAGCCATGGGTTAAAGAGATCGAAGGTGCTTTTCTCAGTCAGCTGAGATGAGGCAGAAGAAAAACCAAGCAGTACGTTGGGCATGTAGAGATGGCAACAGTGGGGTTGGAATATCCGTTCAATAAGCCAGAGCGGGGAGCTGTTACCGAGGTTGTACCTGGAGTGCTGTGGATTCGCATGCCGCTTCCATTTCGCCTTGATCACGTGAATCTATGGCTGATTCGCGACGGTGATGGTTGGGCGATTGTCGATACAGGCATGCGCAATGAAACCGTTGAGTCCACTTGGAAGCAGGTGCTTGATGAAGTGGTGGGTAGCTCTAGGGTCACCAAAGTGATTGCTACCCACATGCATGCTGATCACGTAGGCATGGCCGGGTGGCTCACTGACCGGTTCGGGTGCGATCTATGGATGACTTTCCGGGAGTACCACGGTTGCAAGGAGTTGATGCGCCCTGAAGATGGGCCGCCACCTGAGAAACTCACTTTCTATCATCGAGCAGGCTGGAGTCCGGAGGCGCTGGACAACTTCAAGTCGACCTACGGCGGTTTTGGTGAGGCGGTGCATCAACTCCCTTCGGCGTTCCGGCGAATAGCAGATGGCGAGCAGATCACCATTGGCGCCAACGAATGGCAGGTCATCGTTGGGCAAGGGCACACGTCCGAACATGCTTGTCTCTATTGCCCGGAGCTTCAGCTGTTCATCTCCGGCGACCAAGTACTTCCCAGAATCACTTCAAACGTTTCCGTTCCTTCGCTTCAGCCAGATGCGAATCCTATGGAAGGTTGGCTAAGTACGCTGGTAAAGATCAAACGGAAGGTCAGCAACGATGTGCTGGTGTTGCCAGCACATAACGAGTGTTTCAGAGGGCTGCATATACGCCTGGATGACCTTCTACAGCTTCAGCATCGGCTTCTGGCAGACCTGCTGATAAGACTCCAGCAGCCTCGCCGCGCCGTAGATGTATTCGAGTGCCTTTTCGGCCGTGAGATAACCATGTCGGATGGATTTCTCCTGACTATGGCAACCGGAGAAAGCCTTGCAAACCTGAACTATCTGATCGCTTCCGGGAAAGCGGTAAAACGACAGGATGCGTCAGGTGTTGATTGGTATAGCTCAGCTAGCACCTAGCTTGAATGTAGGTCAGCACCGCTCTGTTTCGCCCACATGTCCGTCGATGCGGATCAGCAAAAAACCGAACTGGACTTGGGTATAGATGGCCATAATGGCCATCTTTTTTTGCCTGCATGCAGCGCGCTAGAGCCTCCTGCGCAGATCCCTAGCATCGGAAAATTCAAACGCCATTCTCGATCAAAGTGTCCGCTGGATGACACTGTGGCCGAAGGCACGCCAATAGGATTACGCGCGCCATTCTCAGGCGCGCACTCAGAGTGCTTGGGCTTGGTAGCGACCCTCGTAAGGGCCTATTTCCGTTTCGGAGTCTGAACACGATGTATAAGAAGACCTTTCAAGGCGTAGTCACGTTAGCCGTGTGTGCTTTGACCCTGCAGGCGCATGCCAACGGATTTTCACTCAACGAACAGAGTGCGAGTGGAGCAGGAACTGCATTTGCTGGACGCGCATCGACCGCCCTGGATTCTAGTGTCATCTATGGCAACCCGGCCGGTCTGGTAAAGCTCGAGCGAGCTGAAGTCAGTGGGGGCTTCGGTGTGATCAAGCCAATCATGGATATCAGCAAAGAGAGCAGCACAGCTGCAGGTACCAACGACGGTGACTCAGCTCCTGTTGCGGTAGTACCGTTCGGCTTCATCTCTTCGCCGATATCTGAAGACTTCAGCGTTGGTCTTGGTCTGTACGCCCCATTTGGTCTGGTCAACGACTACGAGTCGAGCTTCCAAGGCCGCTACCACGGCTCGTACAGCGAGGTGAAAGTCGCCACCCTCCAGCCGACCATCAGCTATCGCATCAACGACTTCATCTCAGTCGGTGGTGGCATCACGATCAACCGCATTGAGGGCACACTGCGTAACGACCTCGCGACAGCTGCGCTTAATCCTACCCGGCGCGATACCGAGATCCAGATCAAGGGGGATGACACGGCCTATGGGTACAACCTGGGCGTCATGGTCGACTTGAGTGACTCTGCCACCTGGGGGCTGACCTACCACTCCAAGGTTCGCTACACCCTGGAAGGGCATACGACCGTTTCCGATTCGCCTGCAGCATTTGGGCTCGACGGTCGCTACAAGACCCAGATGGAAGTCACCTTGCCGGAGTCCGTTGATAGTTCTGTGACCTATCGCTTTGACGAGCGCTGGACGGGCTATCTCGGAGCCACGTGGACACGCTGGAGTCGGATGAAGGAGTTGCTTGCTGAAAACAGCGGGGTGCCGGCACTGGGGCAATCGCTTGGATTTGGCACGATCGGCGAGGAGATGAACTGGCACGACACACTAGCCATGGCTATCGGTGCCTCGTACCAGCTGAACCCACAATGGGTACTGCGTACTGGCTTCGCTTACGACCCCTCGCCGACTACCAACGAGCATCGCTCTGTACGTATTCCGGTTGGAAACCGCCATACCGTGACCTTCGGCGCAGGTTACTCGCCATCGGATGACCTTACCTTCGATGTCGCCTATGCCTATCTGTGGGAGAGCACGGCCTACATCCACCAAGAGAATGAGACTGGGCTGCAGCCTGAGTACAGCTCGAAGTACGACAACAGTGCCCACGGCCTGACCGCACAACTGACGTACCGCTTCTAACGAAGTACTCCCTGGAAATCGCCTTCCGCTAGCCGTCGAACAACATTACAAACGACGGGCCGATGGCGATGCTGAGTGACAGATACTTAGTCTCGAGAGCCGGTAAAGGTTTTCAGCAAGAACGCTTGTACGGTCGATAGGATCTCCTGGGATAGCTCATCGTCCGAAACCGCACGCGAAAGCCCCAAAGCACCGACCATAGCGCTGAAGACCACAATCGCTTCAGCTCGCTTGTCCCCTTCTGCGGCTCCCACCAGGGCTGAAATACCCTTGATGTTCGCTTTGAGCTTGCGCGTGTAAAGCTTGCGAGCCTCACCTTCTACTCGGCCGATATCACTCACCAGTGCACCCACTGCGCAACCAGTACCTACAGCATCGCGATGCTCCGGGCTCAGGTACTCGCCTACGAGAGTATCGAAGGTGGCTTTGTAGGTGCGCGCTGGATCCTCTGAGCGCTGGAACGCTACATCGAGGGCCTCGGCTACTAACTGGTCGCGAGACTCGAAGTGCTTATAGAAGCCCCCATGGGTAAGGCCGGCCTGCTTCATGAGGTTAGCGATGCTTAGACCATCAATCCCAAACTCGCAAAAACGCTCAGCCGCGAGACTGACAATGCGATCATGGGTTGCCTGCTTGCTGGCTTGTGAGTGCCCCATCTCTGATGACCTTGATGTTTGCTCCACAGCGGAGGATATCACCCGCTGTGGAGGCCACTTTTTAACTCACCACTTCTCGGCGAAGGGTCGGATTTCTGTCAAGAAGGACCATGCGCTTCTGGGCTGCTGAATTAGGTGGCCCACCTCCGCCGCGATGTCCGACGGTTGTATGAAAAACTCATCAGGAGCGGTTGGTTGCATTTTGCGAGTCCATTCCACGTCGATAACTGCATCGATGACGACGTATGCAACATGAACTCCTTTCGGCCCCAGCTCGCGAGCGATCGACTCGCTAAGGATGCGCTGGGCAGCCTTTGTCGGTGCGAAACCGGCGAAGTGACTCTTCCCTCGCAGGGCTGAGGTGTTGCCAGTGACGATGATTGCGCCTTCGCCTCTTTCAATCATCGCAGGCGCCAGACGGCGGGCCAGGTGCAGCAGCGAAACGACATTTGTCTCAAAGTTAGTGGTAAGAACCTTCGGATCGATGTCCAGGAAGCTCCCAAAAGTCCCGCCGACCGCATTGTGGACAAGCACAGCAGCTTGACCAAGCTGGGACTCGATGCGATCAAGGGTTAATTGGAGCTGCTCGATGTTAGAAACATCAGCAGGGAAGGAGTAGGTATTCGGTAGCTCACTGGCCAGCGCCGTCAGCCGCTCTGCATTGCGAGCGATCATTGCTACATGATAGCCATCGCCAACCAGGCGGCGAACGATTGCAGCGCCGGTACCCGGACCAACACCGGTGACGATTGCGAGTTTTTGGGTGCTCATTGTGACGCTCCGTTTGCTTTCTTCAGAGCCGCCCGAACGAAGTCGAGTCGATCATTGCCGAAAAACATCTCGTTGCCGCAGAAGAATGTGGGCACTCCGAAAACGCCACGCCGAGCTGCTTCTTCGTTATTGGCAGCAAGCTGTTCCCGGACCGCAGGGCTATCTGCGATCTGCCAGATGTCCACATCCAAACCGAGTTTCTGCAGGAACGCAGCTCTTCCTTCTGGGGTCACCAGATCGTCGGTGCCGGCCCATACCGCTTCGAATAGAGCCGAATGCACTATGTCGAAGATACCAACTTCCAGAGCTGCAACAGCCGCACGAGCCAATATGGCACCCTCGACTTGCCCGGCACGCATTGCCTGAAAGAACGCACCGTTTGGGATAAGCGGCACGCCGTAGATTGCTGCCCAGCGACCAGCATCAGTGCCTGAATACTTCGCTTTAGCTGGGCATGCAGGTGAAGGCTGGTTATTCACCTTTTTCATCACTTCCAGGATGTCGACTGGGAAGTAGCTGATGGTGGTATTCAGCTCTGGCAGGCGTGTATTGGCTAGGTACGCATACGGACTTCGGTAATCGAAAACGGACTGGAGGCTCATAGATCTCTCCTAGGAAATGGATTTGGGTGGCGCGCGATCATCTGGATGTTATTCATCATCCACTTTGGATGTCAAATAACATCCTGAGTGTCGGCCAGCCGACCATCACGTTTTTCGGACTGATCTAGGATCAATCACCTTAAGACCTTTCCGCTCTGGGTGGGCGTGGCTCACATGCCCCGGGCAGGGATTCTAGGAGACCCGCTCTATGTCTGCCTTTCAGCACAAGTACGCGTACACCAATGGCATTCGCATGCACTACATCGACGAGGGCGAGGGCCCTGTCGTCGTATTGCTGCATGGCTGGCCTGAATCTTGGTATTCCTGGCGGCACCAGATTTCGTTCTTGGCTGACGCTGGATATAGAGTTATCGCTCCCGACCAGCGGGGGTATGGAGATACAGAGGTTCCCTCGGAAGTTAGCAGCTATCACATCCTCAATCTGGTCGGGGATGTGGTGGGGCTTTTGAACTCACTGGAAATTAGATCCGCTGCTCTTGTTGGCCATGACTGGGGATCGATGGTGGCTGCGGCAGCCGCGCTTCTGCGGCCTGACCTGTTCCACCGCCTTTGCCTGCTTAGCGTTCCCTACGTGCCGCGCCGGAGCCTTCGGCCCAACACTCGCTTTCAACTGGCAACCCAGGGAAAGCACTTCTATCAGGATTATTTCCAGCGTGTCGGCATCGTCGAGCAGGAGCTAGCGGAGGACACGTATCGAAGCATCCTGGGCGTCCTATATTCAGGGTCAGGGGAGGCCAGGAAGCATCCCGAGCACAGCCGAACCGGCTTTATCGCATTCGACAAGAGCACTCGATTCGTAGACAACCTGATCATTCCGGAGCAGCTTCCGGACTGGCTGACGGAAGATGATCTCGATGTCTTCGTGAAGCAGTTCGAGCGTTCGGGCTTCTTCGGCGGCATCAACTGGTACAGGAATATGGATCGTAACTGGGAGCTAACTCCGTTCTGGAACGGGGCAGTTCTGATCCAGCCTTTGTTGTTCATTGCCGGTGAGCTAGACGGTGTCTTAATGATGGCAGGCGAGGAATATGAGGCGTTGGATATAAATGCCCAGCAACTGATTGGAAAGGAGCTAATTGGGGATGCAGGACATTGGATTCAGCAAGAGCAACCAGACCATGTTAACAAGCTACTGCTGAACTTCTTGGGACTGCTATTTGCAATGCCATGAGCCTGCTGTCCCGAAGGTTAGCTGTCTCGTACTGATCTTCCAGCACCTCTGGCAAGGTTAAAAAAGGACGCCTGAACAAACGATGTAACGATCAATAGCGTTGTCGGTTATCCGTCGCTGGAAATGGGGTCGGCGCATGGGACTACAGCTAAGTACCGCGTCGACTAGTGGAGGCCTATCTCCGACCAGTGACATACCGAAGGAGAAAATACACATGGAGTTCAGGCATCTTCGTTGCTTCCTCGCTGTTGCAGAGGAATTGCACTTCGCGCGAGCGGCTGAGCGGCTGCACATCGAGCAGTCGCCCTTGTCGCGTGCGATCAAGGAGCTCGAGGAGGAACTGGGCACAAGGCTTTTCTTGCGAACCACGCGGAGTACGAGGATTACGCATGCCGGGCGACTGTTTCTGGAGCATGTGCCGCGCGTATTCACTGCTTTGCAACAGGCGCGCGACAGCGTGAAGGCCGTCGCGAATGGGTACTGCGGCCAACTGAGGGTGGCTCTCTCGGACGGGATATCTCCCTTGCGCTTCTCTTCGTTTCTGGCGCTATGCCGGCAAGAAGAACCGGAGGTCGAGATTCGCCTGTCTGAAGTGCCGTTGTCGCAGCAGATCAAGGGGCTGCACGACGATCTGTATGACGTGGGGTTCGCCCAGTCGGATGAGGTTGGGGATGGCATCGTCACCGTTCCGGCCTGGAGTGATCCGCTGTTGGTAGCGGTGCCGGAGCGCCATCCCATCCTGTCCCACAAGCGCATTCCGTTGGAGGAATTGCTGCGCTATCCGCTGGTGTTATGTGACCCACAGGCGTGTGAAGGCCATGCGCGCCAGGTCGAGCGCTTCCTGCGTCAGGCTGAAGCGGAGCCGCTGGTCGCGGAACAGGTGGCCTCTTGCGACTTGATGATGGCGCTTGTCGCGGCTGGTTTCGCCCTGGGTCTGACCGGCGAGTCGTGCATCGCGGCTAGCCGCGAATCGGGTGTCGTGGGGCGCGCATTAAGGGGCTCTCCTCAACTTACGACCTATCTGCTGCGTTCGCCGCGTGAACCGTCGGCAACGCTGGCTCGCTTCATCGAGCGGGTACAGACCATCGATTCTTCGGATGACGTCCAGATTGCTAGCCAGACCAATACCAGGGAGGAAATCGAGCCATGAAGAAAATTATGCCGTTTCTCTGTGTCCTGGCCCTTGCGGCCTGCGGTCAGCCTGAAACACCGACGCCGTCGGCGTTGCCCACGGTTGACGAGCTCGCAGCCGATCCCGCGCGGCTGAAAGAGCTGCGTCAGCAGTGCAAACTGGATCGTGCCGCACTGGGTGACGAGCTGTGCAGTCGTGTCGCTGAGGCCACGCGCAAGCGCTTCTATGGCGATGGAACGGTGCCCTATACACCGCCGAAGGAGCCGCCCAAGTTCTGATCGTTGGCGATCTGCTAAATCGTCCACTTGCTTGTTCAGCACGTCGTAATGCGCTCGCGATTGCGGCGGTTTCTCTGCATTCGCTCTCGCATGAATTGATGCTCTCCAGTCCATTCTTGTCCCGATAAAGGTCTTTGACCGGCACTGACCCGGCACCGAATCTCGACCACGCAGCCAGCATTTTTTGCTGCCTTCATAGGAGAAATCGGGAGCCAGGCAATGCAAGGGACGAACGTGCTGTTCGGGCAGATCGCCGCCGTATTCGGCATCGTGATCGCCGGCGTGTGGGCCGCCACACAATGGACAGCCGCCGCCCTGGGCTATCAGGTATGCCTGGGCTCGCCCTGGTTCGACTGCTTCGGCACTCCGGTCTATCACCCCTGGCGGCTGTTCGACTGGTGGTTCTTCTTCGGCGCCTATGCGCCGGAGATTTTCGACACAGGTGGTGCCATCGCCGCTGCCAGTGGCCTGGTCGCCGTGGGCGTCGCCATCGCCATGTCGATCAGGCGTTCACGCCAGTCGCGCCTGGTCACAACCTATGGTTCGGCGCGCTGGGCCGAGGCCGCCGACATCCACTCGGCGGGCCTGGATCGGCCGGCGGGTGTCTTCCTTGGGCGATATGACGACCTGTACCTGCGTCACGATGGGCCTGAGCATGTCCTGGCCTTCGCGCCGACCCGCTCCGGCAAGGGCGTAGGTCTGGTTATCCCCACGTTGCTGAGCTGGCCGGCCTCGGCGGTCATTCACGACATCAAGGGCGAGAACTGGAACCTGACCGCCGGCTGGCGCTCGCGCTTCTCGCACTGCCTGCTGTTCAATCCCACCGATCCGCTTTCGGCCGCCTACAACCCGTTGCTGGAGGTTCGGCGCGGCTCGCATGAAGTTCGCGATGTGCAGAACATCGCCGACATCCTGGTCGATCCCGAGGGCGCACTGGAGCGCCGCAACCATTGGGAAAAGACCTCGCACGCGCTGCTGGTCGGAGCCATCCTGCACGTGCTCTACGCGGGTGAGGACAAGACGCTGCGCGGCGTCGCCAACTTCCTGAGCGATCCGGCGTATCCGTTCGAGGTGACGCTGCACCAGATGATGACGACGCGTCACCTGGGCGACGGCACGCACCCGGTGGTGGCATCCGCCGCCCGCGAAGTGCTCAACAAGTCGGAGAACGAGCGCTCGGGTGTGCTGAGCACCGCCATGTCGTTCCTCGGCCTGTACCGCGACCCCACGGTGGCCGAGGTCACCTCGCGGTGCGACTGGCGCATCGCCGATCTGATCGCCGCCGAACATCCGGTGTCGCTGTATCTGGTGGTGCCGCCGTCCGATATCAGCCGTACCAAGCCGCTGATCCGCCTCATCTTGAACCAGATCGGGCGGCGGCTCACCGAATCGCTCGACGGTTCTGACGGCATCGAGCGCCGCCACAAGCTACTGCTGATGCTCGACGAGTTCCCAGCGTTGGGCAGGCTCGACTTCTTCGAGACGGCGCTTGCCTTCATGGCCGGTTACGGCATCCGCAGCTTTCTCATTGCCCAATCGCTCAACCAGATCGACAAGGCCTACGGGCAGAACCATTCCATCCTCGACAACTGCCACGTGCGCGTGACCTTCGCCACCAACGACGAGCGCACGGCCAAGCGCATTTCCGAGACGCTGGGCACCGCGACCGAGCTGCGCGCACAGCGTAACTACGCGGGCCACCGGCTCGCGCCGTGGTTGGGGCACCTGATGGTATCGCGCCAGGAAACGGCTCGGCCGCTGCTGACGCCTGGAGAGGTGATGCAGCTGCCGCCGGACGATGCCGTGGTGATGGTCTCCAGCGTCGCGCCGATCCGGGCCAGGAAGTTGCGCTACTACAGCGACGCCAACTTCAAGCGTCGCGTGCTGCCACCTCCCGCCATTGTGGCCGGGCGCTACGCCGACGCACCGCCGGCGCGGGCGGACGACTGGAGCGGCCTGGCCATGCCGGCTGTGCCGGCGCCCTTGGCTGAGGACCTGGGCGATGAATTGGCCGCCACCGAGGAGGAGGGTGGCCCACGCCACCAGCCTGAACTGTCCGAGACCGTCGTCTACAGCCCGGAGCGGGCGCCGGCATGCAGCGACCTGGCGCTGCTCGATGACGACGACCTGCAGCCCGTTCTCCCTTGCCAGCTCGATCCGGCCATGCAGCGCGTCGCGCGGCTGGCTTCCCTAGATCCAGACGACGGAATCCAGCTATGAGCCAGTACCGCCTCAACTTGTTCATCCAGCCGGAACACGCCAAGCGCCTTGATGAGCTGGCCGCCAAGAAGGGCGTGTCCAAGTCCTCCATCGTGGCGGCGGCCCTGGCGTCCTGGCTGTCGCCGGATGCGGGCGACCAGCGCGAGGCGGCCATCGCCAAGCGGCTGGATCGCCTGTCGCGCCAGTTCGAGCGCCTGGAGCGCGACCAGGCCATCGAGATCGAGACGCTGGCGCTGTTCGTGCGCTACTTCCTGACCGTCAGCACGCCGGTGCCCGAGGCGCACCAGGAGGCGGCCAAGGCCCAGGGCAAGGCGCGTTTCGAGCAGTTCGTCGAGCAGCTCGGCCGCCACCTGTTGCGTGGGCGCAGCCTGGTACGCGATGTGGTCGAGGAGCTGTACCCGGACGGCCCGCGCATAGATGAGGCAGCGTTGGACGAAGCTCGGGAGCGTGTCTCATGAGTGCCACGGCGGTCTCGTTGGACCGACGCATTCTCATGCTGCGCACAGCGATGGGGCCGGTGATCGCCGCCGCGCTCGAGGACCCGGACGTGGTGGAGATCATGCTCAACCCCGATCGCACGCTGTGGGTCGATCGCCTGTCGTCGGGGCGCGCGCCGCTGGGCGCGGAGCTGTCCGAGGAAGACGGCGAACGCATCATCCGCTTGGTCGCCGCGCATGTCGGTGCGGAAGTGCATCGCGGCCAGCCGCTGCTGTCCGCCGAGCTGCCCGAGACGGGCGAGCGGTTCGAGGGCGTTCTGCCGCCGGTGGCACCGGGACCGGCCTTCGCGCTGCGCAAGCGCGCCGTGGGCGTCATCCCGCTGGAGCGCTACGTGACCGACGGGATGATGACCGTCGCGCAGGCCGAGTTCCTGCGCGGCGCGGTGCACGAGCGGCAGAACATCCTGATTGCCGGCGGCACCAGTACCGGCAAGACCACGCTCGCCAATGCCTTGCTCGCCGAGATCGCCACCACTGGCGATCGCATTCTCGTGCTCGAAGACACGGTGGAGCTGCAATGCGTGGCCCGCGACCATGTGCCGCTGCGGACGCATAGCAATGTGGCCTCCATGCGTGATCTGGCGCGGGCCACGATGCGACTGCGCCCCGACCGCGTGGTCGTCGGCGAGGTGCGCGGCGGTGAGGCGCTGGATCTCGTCAAGCTGTGGGGCACCGACCATCCGGGCGGCATCGCCACCATCCACGCCGGTTCCGCGCAAGGCGCATTGCTGCGCCTGGAGCAACTGATTCTCGAAGTCGCCGCGAACGCGCCGCGTGCGTTGATCGCCGACGCCATCAACGTCGTGGTGCGCATCGCCGGGCGTGGCCGCAAGCGCCACGTTGAAAGCATCACCCGTGTCGTCGGCTTCGACGATACGGGCTACCAACTGGCGGATGCGCTGGAAGCGCCGCTTCCCGAGCTGTCGCCGACTTCCTCCCCGTCCCTTGACTCTACTGGAGAACTGCCATGACGCCCTCTCAGGCTTTGCGCATTTCTGACAATCCGCTTTTTCGTCTTGACCGCCTGCGCTGCGTGGCCAAGTCGGCGCAACAGGGGCTGCTACTGGCGGTCGTGCTCCTGCTGATGGCTGGCTCGGCACATGCAGCCGGTTCCTCGATGCCCTGGGAAGGCCCGCTCGAATCCATCCTCGAGTCGATCCAGGGGCCGGTGGCGCGCATCGTGGCGGTAATCATCATCATCGCCACGGGCCTGGCGCTGGCCTTCGGCGACACTAGCGGCGGCTTTCGCAAGCTGATCCAGATCGTGTTCGGCTTGAGCATCGCTTTCGCCGCGTCCTCGTTCTTCCTGTCCTTCTTCAGCTTCTCCGGCGGGGCCGTCGTATGAGTACGGGAAGCGACCTGCCGGGCTTCGAGGTGCCGCTGCACCGCTCGCTGACCGAGCCGATCTTGCTCGGTGGCGCGCCGCGCACCGTGGCGATCGCCAACGGCACGCTGGCCGCCGCCGTCGGGCTGGGCCTGCAGCTTTGGTTGCCGGGCCTGGCGCTGTGGCTGGTTGGCCACGCACTTGCCGTATGGGGCGCGCGTGTCGACCCGCAGTTCATGCAGGTGTTCGCCCGGCACCTCAAGCACAAGCCGCTGCTGGACGTGTGAGGGGAGGGGGCCACGATGCTGAACCTCAACGAGTACCGCCAGCGCCCGGCCTTGCTCGCCGACTGGCTGCCCTGGGCCGGCCTGGTCGCGCCCGGCGTCGTACTTAACAAGGACGGCTCGTTCCAGCGCACGGCGCGTTTTCGTGGTCCGGACCTGGACAGCGCTACGCAAGGTGAGTTGGTGGCCACCACGGCGCGCCTGAACAACGCGCTGCGTCGGCTCGGCGCGGGGTGGGCGCTGTTCGTCGAGGCTGAGCGCAGGTCGTTGGCGGATTATCCGCACTCGGACTTCCCCGAACCGCTGTCGTGGCTGGTGGACGAAGAGCGGCGCGCGACGTTCGAGGAGTCCGGCGAGCACTTCGAGAGCGGTTACCACCTCACGCTGCAATACCTGCCGCCGGAGGAGTCGCATGCCCGCGCGGCCAGGTTGCTGTACGAGAACACACCAACCGCCGGCGTGGACTGGCGCGAGCGCCTCACGGCCTTTATCGCGGAGACCGAACGCATCTTCGATCTGCTCGTGGGCGTGATGCCGGAGATCGACTGGCTCGATGACGGCGAGACGCTGAGCTACCTGCGCGCGACCGTTTCGACACGGCGCTACCGCATCGCCACGCCGGAAGTGCCGTTCCACCTCGACACGCTGCTGGCTGATACCCCGCTGCTCGGCGGCCTGGCGCCGATGCTGGGCGACGCGCACCTGCGCGTGGTGACGGTGCGTGGTTTCCCGACCTCGACCTGGCCAGGGATTCTGGATGACCTCAACCGGCTGGGCTTCGCTTATCGCTGGAGCACGCGCTTCCTCTGCCTGGACAAGGCCGAGGCGGAAAAGGAACTTGGCCGTCTGCGCCGCCAGTGGTTCGCCAAGCGCAAGAACATCCTGGCGCTGTTGCGCGAAACCCTCTTCCAGCAGGAGAGCCCGCTGGTCGACACTGACGCCAGCAACAAGGCGGCCGACGCGGATGCCGCTCTGCAGGAGCTGGGTAGCGACCAGGTCGCCTTCGGTTTCGTCACCGCCACCGTGGTGGTGCTCGATGCTGACGCTGCCGTGGCCGACGAGAAGCTGCGCAGGGTGGAGCGTGTCATCCAAGGGCGGGGCTTTGTGACCATCCCGGAAACCCTCAATTCGGTGGAGGCGTGGCTGTCGTCGGTGCCGGGCAATGCCTATGCCAACGTGCGCCAGCCCATCGTTTCGACGCTGAATCTTGCCCACCTGATGCCAGTGTCGGCGGTCTGGGCCGGGCCAGAGCGCAACGCTCATCTCGATGGTCCACCGTTGATCATCACCCGCACCGAGGGCGCGACGCCCTTCCGGCTGGTGACCCATATCGGCGACGTGGGACACACGCTGGTCGTCGGCCCGACCGGCATGGGCAAGTCCGTCCTGCTCGCCACGCTGGCGATGCAGTTCCGCCGCTACCCCGGTTCGCGCATCTTCGCTTTCGACATGGGGCGCTCCATGCGGGCGACGGGGCTGGGCCTGGGGGGCGAGCACTATGATCTGGGCGCCGATGGCGCGATCGCCTTCCAGCCGCTCGCGCGCATCGACCAGGCGGGCTACCGCACCTGGGCGGCCGAGTGGGTGGAGGGCCGTCTGGCACACGAGGGCGTGGTCGTTGGTCCCGACGAGAAGGCGGTCATCTGGTCGGCGCTCGGCAGCCTCGCCGGCGCGCCGGTCGAACAGCGTACGCTCACCGGCCTGTCGGTGCTGTTGCAGTCGAACGCGCTACGTCAGGCGCTCGCGCCCTATGTGCTCGGTGGGGCGCACGGCAAGTTGCTCGACGCCGACCTCGACTATCTGGGCATGGCCGACGTGCAGTGCTTCGAGATGGAGGAGCTGATGCCCAGCAAGGCGGCGGTGCTGGCCGTGCTGGGCTACCTGTTCGCGCGCTTCGAGGAGCGTTTCGACGGCGCGCCGACGCTGCTGATCCTCGACGAGTCTTGGCTGTTCCTCGACGACCCGGTGTTCGCCGCGCGTATTCGCCAGTGGCTGAAGACGCTGCGCAAGAAGAACGTCAGCGTGATCTTCGCCACGCAGTCGCTCGCCGACATCAAGGACTCGACCATCGCCCCGGCGATCATCGAGAGCTGCGCGAGCCGCATCTTCTTGCCCAACCCGCAGGCCACCGAACCGCAGATCCGCGCGATCTACGAGGGCTTCGGTCTCAACGGCCGGCAGATCGAGATTGTCGCCACCGCGCAGCCCAAGCGCGATTACTACTACCAGTCCCGTGCTGGCAACCGCCTGTTCGACCTCGACCTGGGGCCGGTCGCGCTGGCGTTCGCCGGCGCCTCGATGCCCCAGGACCAGCGCGCCATCGACGACGTGCTGCGCGAGGTCGGGGTGCCGGGTTTCGCCGCAGCCTGGCTGCGTCATCGCGGCCTCGACTGGGCGGCCGAGCTGCTGCCGTCCGCACCATCCGCCGCGTCCTTTCAGGAGGTTTCGCCATGAAAACCCGCGCGCTTTCCACGTCCCTCGCCGCCATGCTGTCGGTCTCGTTGCTGGCTGTTCAGCCCGTGTCGGCATTCACCGTCATCGACCCGACGAACCTCGTGCAGAACACCTTGATCGCGATCCGCACGCTGGAGCAGATCAACAACCAGGTGGAGCAACTGCAGAACGAATCGCAGATGCTCATCAACCAGGCGCGCAACCTGGCGAACCTGGACTTCAACATCGTCAACCGGCTGCGCTCGTCGTTGGCGAGGAGCGATCAACTGATCGCCGAGGCGCAGGGGCTGGCCTATGACGTGCAGAACCTCGACCGCGAGTTCGCCCGGTTGTACCCAGCGGAGTACGCCGCCACCGTCAGCGGCGACCAGATGTACCGGGATGCCCGCGAGCGCTGGCAGCACACACTCGACGGCCTGCATACCGCGATGCGCATGCAGGCGCAGGTGTCGCGGAACCTGGGCGAGGATGAAAGCGCCCTGGCCGACCTGGTGGGACAGAGCCAGTCGGCCACGGGTGCTCTGCAGGCCATGCAGGCGACCAACCAGTTGCTGGCCCTGCAGGCCAAGCAGTCCATCCAGGCGCAGCAGCTGCAGCTCACCCAGGATCGCGCGGCCTCGCTGGAGCTGGCGCGGCAGGCGGCGGCGACCGAGCGCGCCCGCGAGGTTCGGCGACGCTTCCTGGGCGAGGGCACGCCGTACACCCCGCAAACGGTCCGGTTCTACGGGAACTGAGGTGGCCGGCATGCGCAGTCTTCTCGTGCTCTCGATCGTCTTGTCGGCAGCCTGCGATCGGCCGTCCTGCAGGGATCTGGCCGAAACGCTGGCCACCCATCCCGCCCGGCTCGCGACTCTGCGTGCGAAGTGTGCGGCTGACTGGCAGGCGGTGGGCGAGGGGATCTGCAGGGCCGCCGCCGTGGCGTACCAGCGCCGCTTCTTCGCCGGCCACTCCGGCCCGGACGAGTATGTCGTCCTTGAGGAGTTACCGCCGATTCCACCGACCTTCGATGAGCCTGGCGACGAGGTGGCCGAAAGCGGTGCGCGGCGGGTTGTCGTCAAGGAGGACGCGCCATGAACGATGTCACGGTCATCGACCGCTTCCTCGATACCTTCTCGCGCTACATCGACTCGGGATTCGGGTTGCTGCAAGGGGAAGTCGCCTACCTGACCGCCACGCTTATAGCGATCGATATGACGATTGCCGGGCTCTACTGGTCGCTCGGTCACGCCACCGGCCAGGGCGAGGACGTGATGGCGAAGTTGATCCGCAAGGTGCTCTACGTCGGTGCCTTTGCCTACATCATCGGCAACTTCAACTGGCTGGCCGGCATCGTCTTCCGCTCCTTCGCCGGGCTGGGCCTGACGGCAACCGGCGCGCTCAGCATGGAGACTTTCCTGCAGCCGGGGCGGCTGGCGAAAACCGGCATCGACGCCGGCGCGCCGATCCTGGAGCAGATCGGCGAACTGACTGGCTTCCCCGAGGTGTTCGTCAACCTCGACCCCATCGTCATCCTGTTCCTGGCCTACCTGGTGGTCATCGTCTGCTTCTTCGTGCTGGCGGTGCAGCTGTTCATCACCCTGATCGAGTTCAAGCTCACCACGCTCGCGGGGTTCGTGCTGGTGCCGTTCGCGCTGTGGAACAAGACCGCGTTCCTGGCCGAGAAGGTGCTGGGCAACGTGGTGTCCTCCGGCGTCAAGGTGCTGGTATTGGCAGTGATCGTCGGTATCGGAACGGGGTTGTTCGCCGAGTTCCAGGTGCACCCCGACGAGCCCTCCATCGACCACGCACTGGTGGTCATGCTGGCTTCGCTGGCGTTGCTCGCCCTAGGCATCTTCGGCCCGGGGATCGCCGCCGGACTGATTTCCGGCGGCCCGCAGCTGGGGGCGGGGGCAATGGCGGGCGCCGCACTCGGCGCGGCGGGTACGGCCGTCGCCGTGGGCGCCGCTGCAACGGGTGTCGGTGCTGCGGTTGCGGCCGGGGCGCGTATGGCGCCGGCCGCCGCCAGGATTGCTGGCAGTGGCGTGCGTGCCGCCACCTCGACAGCTAGCAGTGCGCGTGCCGCATTCCAACTCGGATCTTCCGCTGCCGGTGGCGGCCTCAAGGGCGCCGCGGCCGGCTTGGGTAGCGTTGCCAAGGTCGGCACGCAGGCTGCGGGACAGAGGGTTGCCGCCGGTATGCGTTCACTCAAGTCACGCGCGGCTTCCGCCTTCCAAGCCGAAGGGGCCGGTGCCACTTCTGGCGCCGGCAGGGGCATTCAGGGCAATGCGACCCAGGGCGAGTCCGTCGACGCTACCCCCGCGGCAACGGCGCAGCCGGCCTGGGCCAGGCGCCTGCAGAGGCGTCAGCAGATCAGCCATGCCGCCACCACCGTTGCGCACACGTTGCGCAGTGGTGATGGCGGTGGATCGGGCAGTGGTCCGAGCCTGCGGGATTCGGACTCATAAGGAGGGTAAGCCATGCGCTTCAAACGACCGTGGGTGCGTTTCGCCGAGACGCCACAACCCGCGACCCCGTACCAGGCTGCCGCCCAGGCATGGGACGAGCGCATTGGCTCGGCCCGCGTGCAGGCGAAGAACTGGCGCCTGATGGCCTTCGGCTGCCTGGCGCTCGCGCTGCTGATGGCGGGCGGCCTGGTCTGGCGCTCGGCGCAGTCCATCGTCACGCCCTACGTGGTGGAGGTGGACCGGACCGGCCAAGTGCGCGCGGTTGGCGAGGCCGCCACCCCCTACCGACCGGCCGATGCCCAGGTCGCCTACCACTTGGCGCGCTTCGTCACGCTGGTGCGCTCGCTGTCGATCGATCCGATCGTAGTGCGGCAGAACTGGCTCGAGGCCTACGACTACACCACCGACCGTGGTGCGGCCGTGCTCAACGACTATGCGCGCACCAACGATCCGTTCGTTCGCGTGGGCAAGGAGTCGGTGACGGTGCAGGTCAGCAGCGTCGTGCGGGCCAGCGAAGCCTCCTTCAACGTGCGCTGGACGGAGCGGCGTTTCGTCAACGGCGCGCCTGCCGGCACCGAGCGCTGGAACGCAGTCATCTCCACGGTTCTGCAGACCCCGCGCACCGAACAGCGACTGCGCAAGAACCCCTTGGGTATCTACGTCAATGGGCTGTCGTGGAGCCGCGAGCTCGATGTCTCTGAAGGAGCCAAGCCATGAACGCACGACCCAGCAACCCCACTTCGCACCATCCGCGCCAGTCCGGTTCGCTGCCGCTTTCCTCTACGCAGCGCCAAGCTATGGAGAACGAGTATCGCCAGCGGGCTGCCGAGATGTGCCGGCTCATCTTTCCGATGTTTTCGCCTCGTCTCGAACTGGACTCGCGCACTCTTCAGAGAGTGAGCCTGCTTGCATTGGTTGCCGCGTTGTCGGGCTGTGCGACGCACGGCAAGCCGCCGCCGCGCATCCCGCTCGACGAGCCGGTGCGGGTGCAGTCGCTGCCTGAGCCGCCGAAGCCGGTGGAAGTGGTGGCGGTGCCGAAGGTGCTACCGATGCCAGGGCAGATGAAGCCATTGCCGGACGAGGCTGGTCCTGCTCCGGAGCCGGCCGACGAGAAGGTGAGGGTGTCGCGTGCGAACCAGGAGGCGAGGGTGGCGCCCACCCGTGAGGGTTACGTCAATGCGATCCAGGTCTGGCCCTACAGCGACGGCGCGCTGTACCAGGTCTATGCCGCCCCAGGGCGGGTGACGGTGATCACGTTGCAGGCCGGGGAGGAACTGGTGACGGTGGCTGCTGGCGACACGGTGCGCTGGATCGTCGGCGACACCTCCAGCGGCGCCGGCGATGCGCTGCGTGTCAACGTGTTGGTCAAGCCGATCCGCTCGAACCTCAAGACGAACCTGGTGATCACGACCAGTCGGCGCACCTACCTGGTCGAACTGACCTCGACCGAGAAAGCCTGGATGGCCTCGGTGTCCTGGGATTACCCGAAGGACCGGATGCTGGCCCTGCAGCGCCAGGCGCAGACCGCGCAGGCGAGTGCGCCAATCGATACCGGCCTCTCGCTGGAGAAGATCCGCTTTCGCTATGCGATCAGCGGCAGCAAGCCGCCGTGGCAGCCGTTGCTTGCCTTCGATGATGGCGAGAAGGTCTACATCCAATTTCCCTCCGGTATCGCCCAGGGCGAGCTGCCACCGCTGTTCGTGATCGGCGCTCAGGGCGATGGGCAACTGGTCAACTACCGCTTCCGCTCGCCGTACTACATCGTGGACCGGCTGTTCGGCGCGGCCGAGTTGCGCCTGGGCGGTGACAAGGGCGACATGGTGCGCATCGAACGTACGGATGGCGTGGCGCGGGGGAACTGAGCATGAGCCAGGACGATACTCCCGACTTGGCTGCGCCGCCCGCCGGCAAGGTTCCGCCCGAGTCGGTCGTGCTGCGTGCCCAGCCGCGCCCGGTCACGCGGTTGAACCGGCGTACCCTGGCCGTGCTTGCCGGTGGGCTCTCCGCCGCGGTGCTGGGAGCTACCATCTGGTCCCTGCAACCACCGAAGCCACGAGGTGGCAGCGATCCGGCCGAGCTGTACAACGTCGACCGGGTTTCGCGTTCCGAAGGGCTCGACCGACTGCCCTCGGACTACTCCAAGCTGCCGCCGCCGGCGCAGCCACCCGGACTGGGGCCGCCGCTGCCGGGCGACCTTGGCCCGGCCATCGTGCAGTCGCAACGACCTGCGGCACCCAGCTACACCACACCTGGGCACGATCCCGCCGAGGCTGAGCGGCTGGCGCGGTTGAAGGAGGCGGAGGAAGCAGCAGCCTCGTCGGTGTTCTTCCGCACAGGCGGCCAACACCCAGCCATGGCTGCGCCTGCACATCCTGCCGCGAATGCAGCAACACTGGCGGGCCTCGATCCGCTGGCCGCCGGCCCCACCTCGACGGCGGCGCAACCCCTCGATCCGACAGCCGTGCAGAACCGGCAGGAGCAGAAAGAGGCGTTCCTGCAAGCCGGCTCTACAGAAACCCGCAATTCCGGGAGCCTGCAGCTACCGGCGTCGCCGTACCAGGTCATGGCCGGCACGGTGATCGCCGGCGCGTTGGTCACGGGCATCAAGTCGGATCTTCCGGGTGACGTGATTGGTACGGTGACGGAACCAGTCTACGACACGGCGACCGGCAAGCACCTGCTGATCCCGCAGGGCTCACGCATCCTCGGCCGCTACAACAGCCAGGTCAGCTACGGGCAGAGCCGCGTGCAGGTGGTGTGGAATCGCATCATCCTGCCGGACACATCCTCGCTGACGCTGGACAACCTCGTGGGCACCGATCCGGCCGGCTATGCAGGTCTGGAGGACGGCGTGGATTGGCACTGGGATCGCGTTTTCGCCGGTGCTGCGTTGACGACGTTGCTGGGCATCGGCGCCGAGCTGGCCGCGCCCGAGAACCGCCAGGATGGCGATAGGATCATCATCGCCGGCCGTGACGGCTTGCAGGACAGCGTGAACCAGGTCGGACAGGAGATGACTCGGCGCAACATGAACATTCAGCCCACATTGACTGAGCGGCCGGGCCTTCCAGTGTGGATCATCGTCAATCGGGATCTGGTGTTGCGACCCTACCAACCGCTGTTCTTCAATCGGGGGACTTCGCAATGAGTACAACACGCAAGCTACGACTGGGGCCGTTGCCCAAGACCGCGAGCATCAAGCTGACTTTCGCGTGCCCGGCCAGCCTGAAGGCTGACCTTGACCGTTACGCAGTGCTACATGCGCAGATCTATGGCGAGACGGTTGATGCTGTAACGCTGGATCCCGTATATGCTGGAGGCATTTATGGTTGGGGATCGAAGTTTCAAGAAAGCTTTGAACTAAACACTATCCCTAACCTAACCAGAAGGTGATCAGCTGTTATCCGTAAAGCCTAAATCCACCTGCCGCCTTATCTATGAAGCGAGAGGAAACTCAGGTTCTGATTGACCGTGGGTTCCACTGCATAGCACCTTGATTTCGTGCTGGAGCGTTTAGCCATATGTCCCTGAGTGCATCAGCTTTCTCCTGACTCAAACTCTTCCAGTAGATATAAAGCTGCTGATCCGGCTAGGTTCACACAGAAGCCTGCCTCGCTCTTTGTCGGAGGGGTGTTCAATGTCGTGCCATGTGCATCTCCGTGTTTATTTCTCATGTCACCTATGCCCCAAATTATTGAGTTTAGACCTTCAATGGTTCTCTCAATAGGCTTTCCATTGACCTCTACTCCAAGGAGGTCAATCGCTCTGTTAAATAGTTCCTTGTTATTTTCAATGGGTTTTCCGCCACGCTGTTCAATAATCCATTTTAGCGTGGTTTCAAGTAGACTTCTTGCGGCCGTGATGGCTCCGCTTGGGTCTGTTATGCGACGGTGAAGCGCTTTTTCCCATTTTTCCCGAATGCTATAACTTGAAATTCGGTCAAACAGTTCAGCTAAATCTCCGTCGACTGGCGTTGGTTTCCCAGAAAAATTTTGTAGGACGCGCTCACCCTCGTAGGTAAGACCACCACTTACGAGTATTGCAGCATAGTATCCGTTGCCAGACATGGACTCCTTTCTGGTGATCACCTTTTCTATATAGCCTTGGTTGTAAGCATAAACTGCTATTTTTGCAATGCTCTGAAATTTCTCTAGGTCATCAAGTGATGAACTGTCTGGGCTAAATGATTTTTTTCCTGCTTGAATCTTGCGAAGTGTCTCGTGTAACAATATATCCATGCTCGCTTTCTCCGCTCCTAAGCATATCCAATGTCATAAATTTCAACCGGATTTTTGATTTTATGTAGCGTATCATATCATTAGTGATTAAGGCGGTGGAGCTTCGGGGTAGTGAACTCATTGGTTGCAATCCGGCCTCGGTCAGGTTGACGTGCATCCAATTGTACGGCTGGTCGATGGGGCTACCAAGGAGCAAGTAACTGGACAGTCACGATATAAAAATCAAGCGGAGCGAGCATTGATGCCTAGTTTGACCAGTGCATGGATGACTGGAGTGTCACTGAACTCGCACATATGCGAGTCATCATGCACGAAGATTGTATCGAATACAGAGAAAGCGCCGATGTCCACCAAGAGTGGCATTAAGTATAGTGCTGATTTAGTGTAGTTGATGGCTGGTAGCGGCCAGTTGTCGTAAACGATCAGCCAGTTGGTCGGGTGGTGGACAAAACCTTCCGCCGCCGCCTTCGACATCTTTTCCTTGACGTGGTGCACCATCGCCGCAGCCCATTCGCGCTCCGGCGAGTCGCCACACCAGCCTGAGCCAGGCTCATCGGCGTCGATCTCACAGCGGAGTTCAGCAGCAGTCTTCCTGGCTTCTCCAGGTGATGCATGGGGGGTGAAATAGACATCTGGTCCCAAGCCTTCCCTTCCACGAAGGGCGTCAGCGCGGGCGATGTTCTCCGGCACAGCTTCGGTATGTTCGATCCCCACTTCGACACCAGGCATTGCCAAAAGGAAATCCGGCTTATCGGAATGGGTCAGGGTCAGTGGGAACGAGAGCTGTTCAATCGGCAGCGTTGCGAGCAGATGTGCGATGCAATAGCGCTCCGCATGGTAGTTCCGGCGCCCCTCCGAGCGTGTGGGGACACCAATATCCAGTCCGGCAAGCCTAGTCCTTAGTTCCGCGGGAGTGTCTACTCGCAGGATGATTTCCGGCATGAGATGGTCACGCCTCTTGGCTGGCTATCACATTATTGCGATGTAGGTCCGAAACCACCGCGATCAACCTATTGATTGGTTCAGCCAGTCGCTTCGGCAATACGCGGTGCTGGGTATGGGTTTTCAGATCGGAGATCCAGCGATGTGCAACCCACACGTCTTCTTCGGGGTAGTCGTTGTCCAGGCCGTTGCAATACTTGTATCCAACGAGCGCATCAGTGCGTGAAAGAAGGATGCGTGCCATCGTCATGTGAAAGCGATGGGCCTGGAGATCCGCCGGCCCTTTGGGACGTGGAAGGGTCAGTCGTAGGCATCGCTGGTCGTTGAATCTACTCCAGTCGGGGCCGACGACCTGTCCTGCTCGTTCCAGTATCTTGCGTGATTGTTCGTTCTTGCCATTGATCAGGGCAACGGCCACCGCACCCCTTGGGTATTCCAGTTTTTCGGCTAGCAAGTTCATCCAGCGTACCAGCTTGTTCAGGGTCTCATTGTCGGCGAATACAAGGAACTGGTGGCGCTGCTCATCGTCGAGGAATGCCGGTAACTGCGCGTAGAGTGGGTACAGCAGATCATGGAGATAGATATAGGTCTGCCGGCGCCCTTGCTCGTGGTTCCGTGTGGTCGCGGTCAAGACCCTCTGTGCCCACTCCTGCGTAAGCTCGTCCAGAGTCATTTCGGTGATGTCGATGGAGATTAGTGGAAACCCAAGCGACTTCCCGATCAATGCCTTGCGTCCGTCGAAGGCGTGGCCAAGTTCGATTTCAACGCCGCCTAGCACCATTGGTTCGGCCTGTACCGGCGGTCCGAGCACAGCAACGTCGAGCCGAAATTTGCTGCCGAATGGCGTCTCTAAGAGATGCTCGGTCGTCACCAAGTCGGCGCCGAGCAACAAGTTGCCTTCCAGCGGATAGTCCGACGCATCTGCGTCCTTGAAGGCCCACGGCATCGCAAGCCCAGCATTCAAGCGTCGGAAGAGTTCGGCCGCGACAAGCTCTTTCGCTCGCCGGTGTTCGGGGCTTTCCTGCACGGTGTGCCACCGGCTGGCTTCTTCATTGTCGAAGTGTACTTTGGGATTAAAGGTGTGCTGAGCAGGAAGAGCCCGGAAATGGGACCGCCGCCGTAACTTTCCGTTTTCAAAGGAAGGACTGACCCATGTCACCATCTGCCGTGATGCGCCGGGAGATACTAGGGGCCACAGCTTGCGCGCATGCTCCCTGCTGCGAATGTCGCGCGCGATGATCGTGGTCTGGAAAATCCCTTTCCGAGAGAAGACAACGATCGCCTCGTCCATTCTGGTCTTTTCCTTATGACGATACGGCAGCTACTTTTGTGGTGCGATCCAGCTTACGGTGAATCAACGATACTAGCGTCAGGATGTCCAGTGCATCCTGTTCGGAAATGGGCCAAGTCGTCTTAGGTGCATGGGCCAGCGGATTGCGCACTGCGCCGAACAGGCCAATCAGCAGGTTGGCAAAGCCCTTTTGCTCGCTCTTTTCGGACTCGGAGGTGAGTGGTCCCAAGGCGAGAACAGGCTGCTGGCCCGCGAATGCCTTGTTCACTAGGTCGGCACCGTCTCCGGTAAGCCCCGACAGCCCCCGAACCCGCTCGGCGACACCCTTGGTCGCCTCGAAGACCGCGTGGAAGTAGTTCTCGTCCATCAGCTCGGCGCGGCAGTAGTTCAAAACTTCCGTATGTACAGCGCGGCTTTCCAGCGCCGCCTTGAGCCGCCCGGCACGCGCACGGGCCTCGTCCAGTGTGGCCGCCTTGTCAGCATGGACAACCTTGCCATCCTCACGCACGGAAAAGCCCGAGAACGCGAGCACGACATTAAGCTCATCGCGCCGCGAAGCGAACGTCCCAGGATCGTTGGCGTAACTGACCGGACTCATCGCGCGGTTAATGAACATGATGAGGTGGTTGCCGGCCTGATGCTGGTTCTGCGCGCCCGCCAAAGCATTGAACAGCCTCTTCCATTTGGTCATGCCGGGCGATGTATCGGCCACCTTGATCTCTTGGAGCAGTCGCTCGATCTGAGTACCGCTCAGACCTTGCGCGGTATCGGCAAGAACACGGCAGGCGGCTTCAAGGTGTTGTGAGCTAAAAGGGGGAATTCGTGCTGCCACTACCGAGTCTCCGTTGATACGGCTCAGATGATGGCCTGCAAGCCCTTGTCGGCGATGACATTGAGCAGCTTGAGGGCCGGCCCGGTGGGGTGGGTGTCGCCTTGCTCCCACTTGCGTACGGTTGAGGCCGACGTGTGTAAATGAAGAGCGAACACCGGCTGGCTGAACTTTAAGGATTCGCGCAGGCGTTTGATGTCTGCAGCGCTGAACTCCCGTACTGGCGGCGGGCAGATAGCGTCGAACTCGCGCATTGTCACCTTGTCGATCGCTCCTACTTCGTGGAGCTTAGCTAGGTCGTCACGCAGGGACTCAATGATCTTGCTCACAATGCACCTCCAATAACACGCCTGCATGTAGCGCCTTCGACAAGGCCTCGGCGGATAGCTCAAGAAGCAATTTGCCTGCGAATTGCAACGCCTTCTTCTCGTCCTGAGTGATGTTTGCCTTGTCGCTCTTGGGGAACCCATGCAGGAACACGTAGCGACTGCCGATTCGAGCCGATAGCAGGGTGCGGTAACCACCGCTTTTACCCCCGCCGGGACGAGCAACCCGCTTCTTGTAAAGGAAACCACCCAAGTCCGCGTCAATCAGGCCGCTTTCCATCTCCTGAGCCGCTTTGCACAAGGCATTGTCGGGCAGCTTTTCGCTTGCTTGCCAACGTGCAAAGTCCTTCAGCTTCAGAATACGGGGCATCTGAATCTCCAGACTATACCCGTTGCGGGTATAGTTTCTAGGTGCTTGCGTGTAGTGCGGTCAGGGAAGACCGACGTGACAGTGTCATGGGACGCAGCCCTGAACAACCTGCTCCAGCGTGCTTGATCGTAGCTGTCGATCCTGCTGTGGCGTGCTTCAGAAGGGGTTGGCGAAGGTCATCCAAATACGCCAACACACGCCTAGATATGGCCTGATTTGATTGGGTGTTTTATGGGGCAATTCTGGGGCAAATTGTCCGCCAAAACATGCCATTTCAGGCCCATTTCGCGCTCGGTCGCAGTCGGGCGTATGTTTGGTAAGTATTTGAAAGTAAAAGACTTAAATCTGGATTTCTGAGAGCATCTTAGAGGTTTTCTATCACAATCGGAGTGTGTGCGGAGAGATCAGAGTTTTCCTTGGCCATCAGTCGCTTACAGAAATCCGTGAAAGTGGTGGGGCAGGCATTGGCGGCGCTGGTCGGCCTGGAGGATGCCCGCATGGCGATGGCGAAGATTATCACGCCCCACTGGGCGCCAGCAGATGAGCGGTTGCGTTCCGTGCTTCAGACCGCAGCTGTCATTTATGGCGTAGGAGGGCGGCATTCTCGGCCGCCATATAAGGCGTTTCGCTTGTCTGGGACGGGGTTTCGATACGGTGGCACAGCCCGACAGATGGTCCTGGGCTTTGTGAACCATTTATCAATCCGGCGTCCAACAGGGGGTGGTTAAGGACGATCCTAAAGTGACGTGATTGGGGTCGGCCTATCGAGCGGTGGGTCGGCCACTTTTTATGGACGACTGCAGCTGGCTTCGCGAGTCTCAGCCGTGGTGGATGCTCCCCTTCTTCCTCTGAATACCTTCCCAATCCTGTTTCATCGCACGCTGCACCGTCGTGGCGTTGCGAACGACATCCGAATAATCCGTGATCCGACTGAAATCGTCGCAGCCCGTGGTGTAGGGTTGGCGCTCCCGTCCGTTTACCGGAGAGCCCATGGACCCCATCACCCGCCAGGCCGAGATGCTGGGGGCGCAGCTTCTGCGCCTGAAGGCCCAGGTCAGCACCGCCGAGTCCTGCACCGGCGGCGGCATCGCCGAGGCCATTACCCGCATCGCCGGTAGCTCCGCCTGGTTCGAGGCCGGCTATGTCACCTATTCCAATGCGCAGAAGTCCGCCCAGCTAGGCGTGCCCGAAGAACTGTTTCCACGGGTAGGCGCCGTCAGTCGCGAGGTGGTCGAGGCGATGGCCCGGGGGGCGCAAAGCCGCAGCGGGGCGCGTTTTGCCGTAGCGGTGAGCGGTATCGCGGGGCCGGGGGGCGGTTCGGTGGAAAAGCCGGTCGGCACCGTCTGGCTGGCCTGGGCCGACGGCGAGCGGCGCTTCGCCGAGCGTTGCCTGTTCAGCGGTGATCGCGAGTCGGTGCGCCGGCAGACGGTGCAACGGGCGCTGGACGGACTGCTCCGACTGACGGCTGGAGAAAATCCCCTGCAGGGGTAGGCGACTGACTTGCCTTGTGGAATACTACTGTCTACTTATACAGTTGTTGGCGAGCGACAGGCTCCCTTTGATCACGTGAGGATGGAAATGGACGAGAACAAGAAGCGCGCGTTGGCGGCTGCCCTGGGCCAGATCGAGAAGCAGTTCGGCAAGGGTGCCGTGATGCGCATGGGCGACCACGAGCGTCAGGCCATCCCGGCCATTTCCACCGGCTCTCTCGGCCTCGACATCGCGCTCGGCATCGGCGGCCTGCCGAAGGGCCGTATCGTCGAGATCTACGGCCCGGAATCCTCCGGCAAGACCACCCTGACCCTGTCGGTGATCGCCGAGGCTCAGAAGGCTGGTGCCACCTGCGCCTTCGTCGATGCCGAACACGCACTGGACCCGGACTACGCCGGCAAGCTGGGTGTCAACGTCGACGACCTGCTGGTGTCACAGCCGGACACCGGTGAGCAGGCCCTGGAAATCACCGACATGCTGGTGCGCTCCAACGCGGTGGACGTGATCATCGTCGACTCCGTGGCGGCCCTGGTGCCCAAGGCCGAGATCGAAGGCGAGATGGGCGATGCCCACGTCGGCCTGCAGGCCCGCCTGATGAGCCAGGCACTGCGCAAGATCACCGGCAACATCAAGAACGCCAACTGCCTGGTCATCTTCATCAACCAGATCCGCATGAAGATCGGCGTGATGTTCGGTAACCCGGAAACCACCACCGGCGGCAACGCACTCAAGTTCTACGCCTCCGTGCGCCTCGACATCCGCCGCACCGGCGCGGTGAAGGAAGGCGACGAGGTGGTCGGCAGCGAGACCCGCGTCAAGGTGGTGAAGAACAAGGTGGCCCCGCCGTTTCGCCAGGCCGAATTCCAGATCATGTACGGCAAGGGCATCTACCGTACCGGCGAGATCATCGACCTGGGCGTGCAGCTTGGCCTGGTGGAGAAGTCCGGCGCCTGGTACAGCTACCAGAGCAACAAGATCGGTCAGGGCAAGGCGAATGCCGCCAAGTACCTGGAAGACAATCCGGAAATCGGCGGCGCCATCGAGAAGATCATCCGCGACAAGCTGCTGGTGTCCAGTTCCGCCGGCCGCACGGTCGAGGAAAACGAGGACGACCTCGTCGAAGCCGGCTCCTGATCATGAACGAGGACGACCTCGTCGAAGCCGGCTCCTGATCATGAGCGCTGAAACGTGACCGGCATGCTCGATACCCCGGTTGCTGTGCGCCGCGCCGCGATGGACCTGCTGGCCCGGCGCGAGCATGGCCGGGTCGAGCTGAGCCGCAAGCTGCGTCAGCGCGGCGCCTCGCAGGAACTGATCGACGGCGCCCTCGACCAACTGGCGGCAGAGGGGCTGCTGTCGGAGACTCGCTATCTGGAGAGCTTCATCGCGAGCCGCGGCCGCGCCGGATATGGTCCCGCGCGGATACGCGAAGAGCTGGCCCAGCGTGGCCTGCCCAGGCCCGATATCGAACAGGCGCTCGGCGAGGCGGGCATCGACTGGGGCGAGCAATTGCGAGAGTTGTGGTTGCGCAGGTTCTCCGGTCAGTTGCCGGCGGACATGCGCGAGAAAGCCAGGCAGGCGCGTTTCCTGGCCTATCGAGGTTTTTCCCAGGAACAGATCGGCCGCCTGTTGCGCGGTGCCAGCCTGGACTGATTTCCCCTTGAGCCCGGAGCGCTCCCCTCTCCGGGCTCTGTTTTTTTCACCAGTGCGGTTCCCTTTTTTCCGTCTCGCCTGGCTCCAGATGCAGAAGGGCGATTTCGCCCACCCGCTCACGCAGACCCAGGGGAATTTCCATGCGCACCACCCATACTCAACGCCCGGCCTCCCAGGCCCTGCGCCGCGCCATTCGTGCCGCCGCGCTGGCCATGCCGCTGGCCGCCCTGCAGCCGGTCCTGGCCGGCCTGGCTCACGCCGCCGACGCAGAGCACAGCCTGCGCAGCTACGACATTCCGGCTGGCCCGCTGTCCGGCGCCCTCAGCCGCTTCGCCGGTGAGGCGCGCATCCTGCTGGCGGTGGACGGCCAGCTGACCGCCGGCAAGCGCACCGCTGGCCTGCAGGGCCAGTATTCGGTGGACGAGGGCCTGGCCCAGCTGCTGCGCGGCAGCGACCTGCAGGTGGTGCGCGACGCCAGCGGTGGCTACTCGCTGAGCCCGCTGGCCGAGGGCGCCAGCATGGCCTTGCCGGCGACCCTGATCGACGGCTTCGCCCTGGGCAACGCCCTGGGCAGCATGGACGGCTACAACGCTACCCACAGCAGCGTGGCGACCAAGACCAGCAAGGAGCTGGTGAAGACCACCCAGGCCGTGTCCGTGGTGACTCGCGAGCAGGTCGAGCGACAGGGCTCGCGCACCGTCGCCGAGGCCACCCGCTACACCGCCGGCGTGCTCACCAACCCCTACGGCAACACCCACCGCTACGACTACCTGGCCATGCGCGGGATCAACGACGGCTCGGTGGACAACATCGTCATCGACGGCCTGAAGTCCATGGGCGACCCGGGCTCATTCACCAGCCTGCAGATCGACCCCTACTTCATCGAGCGTATCGACGTGCTCAAGGGGCCGTCCTCGGTGCTCTACGGACGCAGCAACCCGGGCGGCCTGGCGGCGCTGACCACCAAGCGCCCGGACTTCGAGCAGGCGGCCCGCATCGACCTGTCCTACGGCAGCCACGACTACAAGCAGACCGCCTTCGACGTGACCGGCCCGATCAGCGACCGGGTCGCCTACCGGGTGGTCGGCCTGGCCAAGGACTCCGACGTACAGGTCGACCACGTCGAGGAGACCCGCTACGCGCTGATGCCCAGCCTGGCGCTGAACCTCGACGACGACACCCTGCTCAACCTCTACGCCTACCTGCAGCACGAGCCGAACGGCGGCTACCACGGCAGCGTGCCGGCCTCCGGCACCCTGCACAAACGCGACGGCGAGCGCATCTCCGGCAGCTTCTTCGAGGGCGACCCGGCCATCGAGGAATTCACCCGCACCCAGCAGATGCTGGGCTACGAGCTGGAGCACCGCTTCAACGATACCTGGAGCGCGCGGCAGAACTTCCGTTACCTGGACGCCAGCACAGAGAACAGCCAGGTCTGGGCCAACGGCTACCTGGGTGGCGACAGCAACGAGCTGTACCGCGGCTACAGCGGCGGCGAGGAGCAGCTGCACGCCTGGATCGTCGACAACATGCTGCAGGCCGACTTCGCCACCGGCGCGGCGCAACACACGGTGGTCGCCGGCCTCGACTACCAGTACTCGAAGAACAAGGTGCGCTACGACCGCGACTACAGCAGCGTCGGCCCGATCGACGTGTTCGACCCGGTCTACCGTCGCAACGACCTGGCCGGCCTGGCCACCGTCAGCGACGCCCTGCGCCGCCAGAAGCAGGCCGGCCTGTACCTCCAGGACCTGGTCGAGCTGGGCGGCTGGAACCTCAGCGTCGGTCTGCGCCAGGACTGGTACGACGTGTCCATCGACGACGGCCGGCAGAACACCAAGGACGCCAACACCGGCGAGAAGCTCAGCGGCCACGCCGGCGTGCTCTACGCCTTCGACAACGGCCTGTCGCCGTACCTGAGCTACTCCACCTCGTTCAACCCGACCTCGAACTACTCCGACGGCGCGCAGATCCTCAAGCCGACCACCGGCGAGCAGTGGGAAGCCGGCCTGAAGTTCCAGCCGCCGGGCACCGACGACCTGTATACCCTGTCGTTCTTCACCATCGAGATGGAGAACCTGTTCGCCAAGGAGAACAGCTTCACCGACAGCTACGAGTACAAGGGCGTCGGCGGCATCGATTCACGCGGCGTGGAGCTGGAGGCGCGGGTGCAGGTCACCGACAACCTGCAGCTGATGGGCAGCTACACCTACAACGACGTGGAGTACAGCAAGTCCTACTTCGTCTTCGACGCCCTCGGCGGCGTGGTCGACGCCAAGGGCCACACGCCGTACCAGACCCCCGAGCAGATGGCCAGCCTGTGGGCCGACTACGCCTTCAGGGAAGGCCCGCTGGCCGGCCTGACCCTCGGCGCCGGCGCGCGCTACGTGGGCGAGAGCTACGGCAGCGACCTGAACGACTTCGAGGTGCCGTCCTACACCCTGTTCGACGCGGCGATCGGCTACGACCTGAGCCACGTCGGCCTGGCGGGCACCTCGGTGCGGGTCAACGCCAACAACCTCACCGACGAGTACTACGTGGCGTCCTGCTACTCGGAAGCCGCATGCTACCTGGGCGAAGAGCGCACCGTGGTGGCCACCGTCACCCAGAAGTTCTGAGGCGTCACTCCAGGCCGGTGAAGGCCGGCGCATTGTCACGGTAGTAGTGCAGGGCGTCGACGAAGCGTTCCGCCTGGTGGCGGTCGGCCACGCGAAATTCGCGGAGCAGGTCGCCGCCGGGGCCGTTCAGGCGTACCCGGTAGCCGCGCAGGGCATGGTCCAGGGAGATGGTGTCGAGCGAGTTGAAGTAGATGCGCTCGCGGATGTCCTGTGGCGTGCCGACCGCCTCGCGCTCGTCGCGGAAGCCCAGGAAGCGGCTGTCCAGGTAGGCAGAGTCGGGGCTGCGGGCGGCGGGCTGCTGCAGTGCCACCTCGGTGATGACCGCGTAGGCCTCGCGTTCGGAAATGGGCTGTGGCCGATAGTCCTCGCGGGTCACGCAGCCAGCCACGAGGCAGGTGACGAGGGCGATCCAGATGGCGCGCATGGCGTGTTCTCCCTGGCAGCGTGATCGGATGCGCCGGTCCCCCGAACCGGCCTGGCGTCGGCGGCCATCCGCTGCCAAGATGGCGCCCCGACTTCCCCCGAAAACCTTCCTGGACCCTCCGTGATCCCTGCGCCTTTCCGGCTTGCCGCTCTGTGTCTCGTCCTCGGCGTTTCGCCCGGCGCGTTCGCTGCCTGCCCCGCGGGGCAGGTCGAAATCTGCTTCAACGGCTGCCTGTGCGTGCCCGAGTTCGAGCGGGTGAAGGAGGACGTGGTCAACCTGGCCGCGCTTTCCCTCGAGCGCTGGATCCTGCAGTCCCGCACCACGGCCCTGTCCAGGGGCACCCGGCCGGTTCCGCCGCCCATCCGCGAGCAGCTGCTGTCCTATTACGACCGCGAGCTGCTCGACGCGGTTCGGTTCCGCGTCGGTGGCCACGAGGAGCTGGACGTCGCCACGGCCATGCTGCAGAACCCGGACGTGCAGGCGGTCACCCTGGTGGACGTGGTGGTGTTTCGCAACGAGGAGGACGCCGAGCTGGACGTCGCCCTCTGGGCCCACGAACTGCACCACGTCCGCCAGTACCGGCAGTGGGGCAGCGCCGGCTTCGCCCAGCGCTACACCCGCGACTTCGAGGCGGTGGAAGGTCCGGCCTACGACGTGCAGCTGCAGGTGGCGCGGGACATCCGGCGACGCTGACGTACGGTTTGGCTTGAAAACCAAGCAAGCGCTCGGTTAAGTTGACGGGAAAACAAAACGGGAGCCACCCGCATGTCCGCCTTTCAGGAATACTTCGACGATTCCCATCAACTGATCCGCGACTCGGTACGCCGCTTCGTCGAGCGCGAAATCCTGCCCCACGTGGCGGACTGGGAGGAAGCAGAGGAATTCCCCCGCGCGCTCTACCGCAAGGCCGGCGAGGCCGGCATCCTCGGCATCGGCTACCCGGAACGCTTCGGCGGCAGCCACGAGGGTGACCTGTTCGCCAAGGTGGTGGCCAGCGAGGAACTGATGCGCTCCGGCTCCGGCGGCCTGGTCGCCAGCCTCGGCTCGCTGGACATCGGCCTGCCGCCGGTACTCAAGTGGGCGCACCCCGAGGTGCGTGACCGGGTGGTGCCTCAGGTACTGGCCGGGGAGAAGATCGCCGCGCTGGCGGTGACCGAGCCCTCCGGCGGCTCCGACGTGGCCAACCTCAAGACCCGCGCCGTGCGCGACGGCGACTGCTACCGCGTCACCGGCAGCAAGACCTTCATCACCAGCGGCGTGTGCGCCGACTACTACACCGTGGCCGTGCGCACCGGCGGCGAGGGCTTCGGCGGGGTCAGCCTGCTGCTGGTGGAGAAGGGCACCCCCGGCTTCACCGTCGGCCGCTCGCTGAAGAAGATGGGCTGGTGGGCCTCGGACACCGCCGAGCTGTTCTTCGACGACTGCCGAGTGCCGGCGGAGAATCTGATCGGCGCCGAGAACATGGGCTTTGCCTGCATCATGGCCAACTTCCAGAGCGAGCGCCTGAGCCTGGCGCTGATGGCCAACATGACCTCCCAGCTGGCGCTGGAGGAGGCCATGGCCTGGGCCCGCGAGCGCGAGGCGTTCGGCAAGCCGATCGGCAAGTTCCAGGTGCTCCGCCACCGCCTGGCCGAGATGGCGACCCAGCTGGAGGTGTCCCGCGAGTTCACCTACCGCCAGGCCGCCAAGATGGCCGCCGGCAAGAGCGTGATCAAGGAAATCTCCATGGCCAAGAACTTCGCCACCGACGTGGCCGACCGCATCACCTACGACGCGGTGCAGATCCTCGGCGGCATGGGCTACATGCGCGAGAGCCTGGTGGAGCGCCTGTACCGCGACAACCGCATCCTCTCCATCGGCGGCGGCTCGCGGGAGATCATGAACGAGATCATCGGCAAGCAGATGGGCCTGTAGCGCCTCCGTCCCCGCGAGCGCGGCGTCGCCGGTTTGAACCTGGCCGCCGTCTCGACCCTCCTATGCGATACGCCATCTCGCGCCTGGCCGGATGACGCCTGAGCTATGCTCGGCTGAAGCCGGTCGTTATATGCAGAATGTAATAATTTATCCATGGCTAGTGCCTGATAGTTATGGATAATCGCAGCGAACCCTTCGCTGACAGAGGCAGAGCCGCGCGAGGAGACAGATCAATTCGCCCCATCCGGCCATGGACGGGGCATGGGACAGGGGAGATTCATGGAGCTGTTGCTCATCGTCGGCTTGCCGTTTCTCGGCGTCTTCCTTCCCATTCTCTTCGAGCGCCATGGGCGCCTGGCCAGCAGCCTGGCGACCTCGGTCGCGCCGTTGCTGGGCCTGGGCATCCTGTTGTGGCTGGCGCCGCGGGTATTCGCCGGCGAGCCGCTGGTGGTGTCCCAGCCCTGGCTGACCCAGCTGGGCTTCAACCTGTCGCTGCGCCTCGACGGCCTGTCCTTCCTGTTCGCCCTGCTGATCCTCGGCATCGGCCTGCTGGTGATCCTCTACGCCCGCTACTACCTGTCCGAACGTGAGCGGATCGGCCGCTTCTTCGCCTACCTGCTGCTGTTCATGGGCGCCATGCTCGGCGTAGTTCTGTCGGAAAACCTGCTGCTGATGCTGACCTTCTGGGAGTTGACTAGCCTGTCGTCGTTCCTGCTGATCGGCTTCTGGAACAAGCGTAGCGACGCCCGCCGCGGCGCGCGCATGGCGCTGGCGGTCACCGGCGGCGGCGGCCTGGCGCTGCTGGCCGGCATCCTGCTGCTCGGCCACATCGTCGGCAGCTTCGAGCTGAGCGTGGTGCTGGCTTCGGCCGAGCTGATCCAGGGCCACGCGCTGTACCCGCTGACCCTGGCGCTGGTGCTGGTCGGCGCTTTCACCAAGTCGGCGCAGTTCCCGTTCCACTTCTGGCTGCCCCACGCCATGTCGGCGCCCACCCCGGTGTCCGCCTACCTGCACTCGGCGACCATGGTCAAGGCCGGGGTGTTCCTGCTGGCGCGCCTGTACCCGGCGCTGGCCGGCTCCGACCTGTGGTTCCAGCTGGTGGCCAGCGCCGGCCTGGTGACCCTGCTGCTGGGCGCGTTCATGGCGCTGTTCCAGCATGACCTCAAGGGCGTGCTGGCCTACTCGACCATCAGCCACCTCGGCCTGATCGTCCTGCTGCTGGGCCTCAACTCGCCGCTGTCCAACGTCGCGGCGGTGTTCCACATCATCAACCACGCCACCTTCAAGGCCTCGCTGTTCATGGCCGCCGGCATCATCGACCACGAGACCGGCAGCCGCGACATGCGGCGCATCAACGGTATGTGGAAGTACATGCCGCACACCGCCGTGCTGGCCATGGTGGCGTCCTCGGCGATGGCCGGGGTGCCGCTGCTCAACGGCTTCCTGAGCAAGGAGATGTTCTTTGGCGAGACCCTGCAGCAGGCGCTGCTGGGCAGCTTCTTCAACTGGCTGATCCCGGTGGCGGCCACCGTGGCCGCGGTGTTCTCGGTGGCCTATTCGCTGCGCTTCATCCACGACGTGTTCTTCAACGGCGAGCCGGTCAACCTGCCCAAGTTCCCGCCCCACGAGCCGCCGCGCTACATGAAGGTGCCGGTGGAGATCCTGGTGTTCCTCTGCCTGCTGGTGGGCATGCTGCCGGCCTACACGGTGGCGCCGCTGCTGGCGGTGGCGGCGCAGGCCAGCCTGGGCGGCCCGCTGCCGGAATACAGCCTGGCAGTCTGGCACGGCTTCAACTTCCCGCTGATGATGAGCTGCGTGGCGCTGGTTGGCGGCGTGCTCATCTACATCGGCCGCAAGCCGCTGTTCCGCTGGTACGAGGGCCTGCCGGAGCTGGACGCCAAGGACCTGTTCGAGCGCGCGGTGCTGCGCCTGGTCGGCGCGTCGGCGTGGATCACCGGGCGCCTGGAGAACGGCTCGCTGCAGCGCTACCTGGCCCTGCTGCTGCTCAGCGCCCTGGTGCTCACCGTCGTCACTCTGGCGCCGATGCCGCAACTGGTGGGCGAGCGGGCGCTGACGCCGCTCGACGGCATCACCACGCTGGGCATGCTGCTGCTGGCGGGCAGCGGCCTGCTCGCCGCCGCCTACCATCACCAGCGCCTGGTGGCGCTGCTGATCCTCGGCGTCGCCGGCCTGCTGGTGTCGCTGGCCTTCGCCCGTTTCTCCGCGCCGGACCTGGCCCTGACCCAGCTGGTGGTGGAGGTGGTGACCATCATCCTGCTGATGCTGGCGCTCTACTACCTGCCCTCCGTCACCCCCCGCGAAAGCTCCAGCCTGCGGGTGCTGCGCGACGTGGCCCTGGCCGGCGCCGGCGGTACCGTGGTGGGCATGCTGGCCTACGGCGTGCTGACCCGTGGCTACGAGACCAGCATCGGCGAGTTCTTCCTGGCCAACAGCGTCAGCGGAGGCGGCGGCACCAACGTGGTCAACGTGATCCTGGTGGACTTCCGCGGCTTCGATACCCTGGGCGAGATCACCGTGCTGGCCATCGCCGCGGTGGGCATCTTCGCCATGCTCGACGGCCTGCGCCTGACCAACCCGACCTGCGATCCCCAGGGACGCCGCTGGGCCTGGGCGAAGAACCCGCTGATCCTGATGACCCTGTCGCGCCTGCTGTTCCCTCTGGCGCTGCTGATCTCGGCCTTCATCTTCCTGCGCGGGCACAACCTGCCGGGTGGCGGCTTCATCGCTGGCCTGGTCACCGCCGTGGCCCTGGCCCTGCAGTACATCGCCAACGGCGTCGCCTGGATGGAGGAGCGGCTGCCGCTCGACTACCAGCGCATGGCCGGCGCCGGCGTGCTGATCGCCGGGCTCACCGGCCTCGGCAGCCTGGCCTTCGGTCAGCCGTTCCTGACCTCGGCCTTCGGCCACTTCGAGCTGCCCCTGGTGGGCGAGTTCGAACTGGCCACGGCCATGCTGTTCGACCTCGGCGTGTACCTGACCGTGATCGGCGCCACCCAGCTGGTGCTGGTCAACATCGGCAAGCTCGCCCTGTCCCCGCCCGCGAGCAAGGAGATTCACTGATGGAAGCACTGTTCGCCGCGACCCTCGGCCTGCTCACCGCCAGCGGCCTGTACCTGCTGCTGCGCGCCCGCACCTTCGCGGTGGTGCTCGGCCTGACCCTGCTGTCCTACGCGGTCAACCTGTTCCTCTTCGCCATGGGCCGGCTGGCCGGCGACGCGGCGGTGCTGGGGCAGGGTGGCGCGCACGCCGACCCGCTGCCCCAGGCACTGGTGCTGACCGCCATCGTCATCGGCTTCGCCATGACCGCCTTCGTCGTGGTGCTCGCCCTGCGCGGCGTCGCCAACCTGGGCAGCGACCATGTCGATGGCCAGCCCGGCGGGCGCCTGGACGAGGAGCGGCCGCGTTGAACCACCTGATCATCCTGCCGATCCTGATCCCGCTGCTGGTCGGCGCGCTGCTGCTGGTGCTGCCGTCCCACGAGCGGCTCAAGCGCACGCTGTCGGTGCTCGCCGTGCTGGCCCTGGTGCCGCTGGCGCTGCTCCTGCTGCAACAGGCCGACGAGGGGCCGCTGCGGGTCTACGCCCTGGGCGGCTGGCGCCCGCCGTTCGGCATCGTGCTCATGCTCGACCGGTTCAACGCCCTGCTGCTGCTGGCCGCCGCCGTGCTCGGCAGCGCCGTGGCGATCTACGCGGTGCGCGGCGACGACCGCCTCGGCCCGCGCTTCCACGCGCTGCTGCAGTTCCAGATGCTGGGCATCAACGGCTCGTTCCTCACCGGCGACCTGTTCAACCTGTTCGTGTTCTTCGAGATCCTGCTGATCGCCTCCTACGCGCTGCTGCTGCACGGCGGCGGCGCGGAGCGGGTGAGGGCGGGGCTGCACTACGTGATCCTCAACCTGACCGGCTCGGCGCTGTTCCTCATCGCCCTGGGGCTGATCTATGGCGTCAGCGGCACCCTGAACATGGCCGACCTGTCGGCGCGGGCGGCCGCCGCCAGTGGCGACCGGGTGCCGCTGCTGGCCGCCGCCGGGCTGCTCCTGCTGCTGGTGTTCGCCCTCAAGGCGGCGCTGCTGCCGCTGCACTTTTGGCTGCCGCGGGCCTACGCCGCGGCCAGCGCGCCGGCGGCGGCGCTGTTCGCGATCATGACCAAGGTGGGCATCTACGCCATCCTGCGGGTATGCACGCTGATCTTCGGCGACGACGCCGGCGAACTGGCCAACCTGGCCCAGGCCTGGCTCTGGCCGTTGGCGCTGGCCACGGTGGCGCTCGGCGCGCTCGGCGCCCTGGCCGCGGACAGCCTGCAGAAGCTGCTGGCCTACCTGGTGCTGATCTCCGCTGGCACCCTGCTGGCGGCGGTGGCCATCGGTACGCCCGAGGCCCATGCGGCGGCGCTCTATTACCTGCTGCACAGCACCTGGGTGGCCGGCGGGTTGTTCCTGCTCGCCGACCTCATCGCCCGCCAGCGTGGCAGCCGTGGCGCGACCCTGGTGCCGGGGGCCGCGCTGGAGCACCCGGGGCTGCTCGGCGCGCTGTTCTTCTTCGGCGCGGTGGCCGTGGTCGGCCTGCCGCCGCTGTCCGGTTTCCTCGGCAAGCTCCTGCTGCTGCGCGCGGCGCCGTCGGTGGCGCTGTGGAGCGTGCTGCTGCTGGGCGGCTTCGCCGCGCTGCTGGCCCTGAGCCGCGCCGGCAGCACCCTGTTCTGGCGCGTCGGCACCAGCAGCCTGGACAGCGCCGAGCTGGACCGCGGCCGGCTATTCGCCACCGTGCTGCTGCTGGCCGGCTGCCTGCTGCTGGTGGTGCTGGCCGAGCCGCTGCTCGCCTACACCGAGGCCGCCGCCGCGCAACTGCATGACCCGGCGGCGTACCGGGCGATCCTCCAGGAGGGCCGACCATGAACCGCCTGTTGCCGCACCCGGCCCAGAGCCTGCTCCTGCTGCTGATCTGGCTGATCCTGATGAGCTCCTTCGCCCCCGGCCACTGGCTGCTCGGCGGCCTGCTGGCGGTGGTCATCCCGCTGGCCTGCAACCGCCTGCTGATCGAGCACCCTCACGGCTGGAAGCCGCTCAAGCTGCTGCGCTTCCTGGGCCTGGTGATCTTCGACATCCTGATCGCCAACTTCCAGGTGGCGCGCCTGACCCTCGGCCGCATCGACAAGCTGCGCCCGGCCTTCGTCGAAGTGCCGATCGACCTGGATAACGAACTGGCCGTCAGCGTGCTGGTCAGCGTGGTGTCGCTGACCCCCGGCTCGCTGGCCGCGGACCTCAGCGTCGACCGCCGTACCCTGCTGGTGCATGGCCTCGACGTGCCGGACGCGCAGGCCATGATCGACGAGATCAAGCAGCGCTACGAGGCGCCGCTCAAGGAGATCTTCCCATGCTCGGATACGTGATCCCGATCAGCCTGGTCATGCTCGCGGCGGCCCTGCTGCTGGCCGTGGCGCGCCTGGTCAAGGGCCCGTGCCTGCCCGACCGGGTGCTGGCGCTGGACACCCTGTACATCAATGCCATCGCCATGGTGGTGCTGTATGGCATCTGGAAGAACACCCAACTGTTCTTCGAGATCGCCCTGCTGATCGCCGTGCTGGGCTTCGTCAGCACCGTGGCCGTGGCCAAGTACATGCTGCGTGGAGACATCATCGAATGAACCTGTGGCTGGAACTCCTCGTCTGCGCGCTGCTCCTGCTCGGCAGCGGCTTCGTCTTGATCGGCGCCATCGGCCTTTACCGCCTGCCGGACTTCTTCACACGTCTGCACGGCCCGACCAAGGCCACCACCCTGGGTGTTGGCGGCATGGTCGTGGCCTCGCTGGTGTTCTTCAGCGCGGGTGAGCGCGGGCTCAGCCTGCACGAGCTGCTGATCAGCCTGTTCCTGTTCATCAGCGCCCCGGTCAGCGCCTACATGCTGGCCAAGGCCGCGGTGCTGCAGCAGCTGCCGCTGGAGCCGAAGACCCGCGGCAAGCCCTGGGAGCAGTAGCGCTTTTATCTGTGTGTGGGAGCGGCCTCGGCCGCGATGGCGGTTGGCAAGCCAATCGAAATGCCGCCCAACCGCTCCCGCACAGTTTTCGCCGCCCGCTGTGCCTGTCGGCACCCGTGCCCGGCGCCTACACTCAGGCTTTTGAGTGGAGGTGGCGATGGCCCGGCAGGGACGTGCGTTCGCGATGGCCTGCCTGGTGCTGGCGATGGCCCTGTGGGGCAGCTCGTTCATCGCGCTCAAGTTCGCCTTCGCCGAGCTGCCGCCGATGTGGGTGATCTTCGGCCGCATGTTCCTCGGCAGCCTGGTGTTCCTGTTGGCCTGGCGCTGGCGTGGCCGCCTCGACTACCGCCGTGGCGACTGGCGCTATCTGCTCGCCCTGGCCGCCTGCGAGCCCTGCCTGTACTTCATCTTCGAGGCGCTGGCGCTGCAGAACACCAGCGCCACCCAGGCCGGCATGATCACCGCGCTGCTGCCGCTGATGGTGGCGATGGGCGCCTTCGTCTTCCTGCGCGAGCGGGTGGCCCGCAGCACCTGGGCCGGCTTCCTGCTGGCGGTGTGCGGGGCGATCTGGCTGAGTCTGACCGGTGAGGCGGACGCCAGCGCGCCGGCGCCGCTGCTCGGCAACTTCTACGAATTCGTCGCGATACTCTGCGCCACCTGCTACACGCTGCTGCTGAAGTTCCTCTGCGAGCGCTACTCGCCCTTCGTCCTCACCGCCATGCAGGCGTTCATCGGCTCGCTGTTCTTCCTGCCGCTGGCGCTGGTCACCGAACCGCTGCCGAGCCAGTTCGGCGTGCTCGGCATCGGCTCGGTGATCTACCTGGGCCTGGTGGTCACGGTGGGCGCCTACGGCCTGTACAACTTCGGCGTCAGCCGGCTGCCGGCCAGCCAGGCGTCCGGTTTCACCAACCTGCTGCCGGTGTTCACCCTGATCTTCGCCGCGCTGCTGCTGGGCGAGAGCCTGGCGCCGGCGCAGTACGCCGCCGCCGCGCTGGTGTTCGCCGGCGTGGCATTGAGCCAGTGGCGCAGCACGGCCCCGGCGCCGGCCGGCATACTCGACTGAGGTGATGGCATGACCGACACACGTCCCTGGACCCGCGAGGCGCTGCGCATCATCGAGGCGGACTTCCAGCGCAGCGCCGACACCCACCTGATCCCGCTGGCGCTGCCGGGCCTGCCCGGCGTCGAGCTGTACTTCAAGGACGAGTCGAGCCACCCCACCGGCAGCCTCAAGCACCGCCTGGCCCGCTCGCTGTTCCTCTACGCCCTGTGCAACGGCTGGCTGCGGCCGGGGGCGCCGGTGATCGAGGCGTCCAGCGGCTCCACCGCCATCTCCGAGGCGTACTTCGCCCGCCTGCTGGGGCTGCCCTTCATCTCCGTGGTGCCGGCCGGCACGGCCAAGGAGAAGCTGGCGCAGATCGCCTTCCACGGCGGGCAGACGCACCTGGTCGACGACCCCACGCGCATCCACGCCGAGTCGGTGCGCCTGGCCGGCGAGACCGGCGGCCACTTCATGGACCAGTTCACCTACGCCGAGCGGGCCACCGACTGGCGGGCGAACAACAACATCGCCGAGTCGATCTTCCAGCAGATGCGCCACGAACGCTTCCCTGAACCGGCCTGGCTGGTGTCCAGCCCCGGCACCGGCGGCACCCTGGCGACCCTGGGCCGCTACGTGCGCTACCGCCAGCACGCCACCCGCGTGCTGTGCGCCGACGCCGAGCGCTCGGTGTTCTTCGACAGCTACGTCAGCGGCGACCGCGGCCTGACCCTGGACTGCGGCTCGCGCATCGAGGGCATCGGCCGGCCGCGGGTCGAGCCCTCGTTCATGCCCCAGGTGATCGACGCCATGTGCAAGGTGCCGGACGCCCTGTCCCTGGCTGCCATGCACTACCTGGCGTGGCGCCTGGGTCGGCGGGTCGGCGGCTCCAGCGGCACCAACCTGGTCGGCGCGCTGCTGGTGGCGCGGCGGATGGTCGAGGCCGGCCAGGCCGGCTCGGTTGTGGCGATCCTCTGCGACGGCGGCGAGCGCTACGCCACCAGCTACTACTGCGACGCCTGGCTGGCGCAGCAGGGCTACGACCTGGCGCCGCTGATCGACCGGGTGGCCGCCTGCGCGGAGCGGGGCGAGGCCCTGCCCGACATGCCGCGGAGCTGGCCATGAGCGAGACCTTCACACACCGCGCGGCGCAGGCCGCGGACATCCCGGCCATGGCCGCCTTCATCTTCGAACACGGCCCCAACCCCTGGAACCACCTGCCGGAGGACGCCGTGCTGGCGCACCTGCGGGGCATCGCCGAGGGTTCGGTGCGGGCCGTGCTGGCGGAGCGGGCGGACGGCGCGCTGGCCGGCTTCGTCACCTTCCTCGCCAGCAATGACTTCGCCCACCACCAGCCGGTGGAGCGCCGCGACCTGCCCCGGGGCTACGTCGGCGAGGCGGTGGTGCACCGTGACCTGGCCGGCCGCGGCCTGGGCAGCCGCCTGCTCGGCGAGGCCGTGCGCGGGCTCGGCGAACTGGGTATCCACGACATCTACATCGAGCGCCACGAGGAAAACGCCGGCTCGGCGGGCATGATGCGCAAGGCCGGCTTCGTCGAGGTGGCGACCTTCACCGACCCGCAGCGCCGCACCGCCGGTTCGCGGCGCACCACGCTCTGCTACCTGCGCACGCGCTAGGCGGCGCGTGCTCCCGGCCAGGCCAGCAGGACGTCGAGCAGGCGGTTGGCGAAGGCCCACTCGTTGTCGTACCAGGCCAGCACCTTGACCAGATCGTCGCCCTGTACCCGGGTGTGGTTGAGGTCGACCACACAGGACACCGGGTAGCCGTTGAAGTCCGCGGACACCAGCGGCACCTCGTTGCACTCCATCACGCCCGGCGGCAGCCGTTGCGCGGCCTGGCGCAGGAGATCGTCGATCGCCTCGCGACTGGTTGGGCGCTCGCTGCTGAAGGTCAGGTCGAGCAGCGACACGTTGGCGGTCGGCACGCGCACCGCCAGGCCATCCAGGCGCCCCTCCAGCTCCGGCAGCACCAGGCCGATGGTCTTCGCCGCGCCGGTGGCGGTGGGGATCATCGACAGGGCGGCGGCACGGGCGCGGTAGAGGTCGGCGTGGGTCTTGTCGAGCAGGTTCTGGTCGTTGGTGTAGGCGTGCACCGTGGTCATCAGGCCCTGGCGGATGCCCACCCCGGCGTGCAGCGCCTGGGCCAGCGGCGCCAGGCAGTTGGTGGTGCAGGAGGCGTTGGAGACGATCCGCTGGTCGCCCAGCAGGTGGTGGTTGACGCCATAGACCACGGTCAGGTCGGCCGTCTCCAGCGGGTGCGACAGCAGCACCCGCGCCGCGCCGGCGGCCAGGTGCTGTTCGGCGAGGGCGCGCTTCTTCGACTTGCCGGTACAGTCCACCACCACGTCCACCGCGAGCTGCTTCCAGGGCAGCTGGGTGAAGTCCTTCTGGCTGACCAGGCGGATCGGCTGGCCGTCTACCTGCAGGGTGTCGTCGTGCAGCTCGACCTGGCCGCCGAAGCGGCCGAAGGTGGAGTCGAAGCGGGTCAGGTGGGCGAGGGTGGCGAAATCGCCGATCTCGTTGATCGCCTCGATCCGCAGCCGGCTTTGCAGCCCGCGCTCGAACAAGGCACGCAACAGGGCACGGCCGATGCGCCCGTAACCGTTGAGGGCAATACGCAGCATGGTGGTTTCCGACTGTCTGGGTTCGCCCTCAGCATAGGCGCCTCCCCGGCCCTTCGAAAGCGAGGCGGGCCGCTCAGAGGCTGCGCGCGCCGCCGAAGGAGGCGCAGCCCCGGCGCACCTCGCCGTTCAGGCGCAGTTCGGCGCTGAGGTGCTGCACCGAGCCGCTCATGCTGTCCACGCAGCGCTGCGGCGTCAGCCACAGCTCCAGGCGATGGTCGTTGGCCTCGCTGCTGAGGTTGAAGCTGCCGCCTGGCAACTGCTCCTCCAGGTAGGGCACCGCCAGCGGCTCCTGGCCGGGGCGCAGCAGCACCAGGCCGCGCTCGCTCACGCCCAGGCTCCAGTCGGGTTCATTGCCGCTGGCGCGCAGCAGTAGCCGGTCGAAGCCCGGTTCGTTGCAGCCCGGGCCCTCGCCCTGCAGGCGGTAGACCCGGTCCAGCCGCAGCTCGCCGTCGAGCCCCGCCTGCTGGGTGCCGCGGGACCAGCCACGGAGGTCGACGAACAGGCTGTCGTGGCCGTCGGCGAGCAGCTCGCCAGCGTCCCGCAGGGCCTGCGCGCTGCCTTCCCCGGCGACGGCGATGCGCCGCTGCTCGCCGCAGGGCTGCAGCACCAGCCGCTCGCCTTCGACGGACAACTGGCCCTGCAGGCGCTGGGCCGGGACGACGGGTTTCGGGTCGTACACCGTGAACAACTGGCAGCCGGCGAACAGCGGCAGCAGGGCGAACAGCAGCGAGCGGGCGTGGGGCATGGTGGCTCTCCTGGCGACAGCGGCCAACTTACCCAGCCTGGGCGGCCAGCTCAAGCGTCGTGGCCTGCGAGTTTTCAGGAGACGCCGGGCGTGGCAGGCTAGGTGTCTTCCACATCGCACGGGAATGCCCATGTCCAGCGTCACAGAAGACCGCGAACCGCTCAACGCCACCGAGATCCGCGTACTCGGCTGCCTGATCGAGAAGCAGGCCACCACCCCGGAAACCTACCCGCTGACCGTCAACGCCCTGGTCCTGGCCTGCAACCAGAAGACCAGCCGCGAGCCGCTGATGAACCTCACCGAAGGCCAGGTCGGCCAGGCCCTGCGCGCTCTGGAAGGACGCGGCTTCACCCGCCTGGTGATGGGCGGCCGCGCCGACCGCTGGGAACACCGGGTGGACAAGGCGCTGGAGCTGGTCAAGCCGCAGCAGACCCTGCTCGGCCTGCTGTTCCTACGCGGGCCGCAGACCATCAGCGAACTGCTGACCCGCAGCAACCGCCTGTACCAGTTCGAGGACGCCGCCGAAGTGCAGCACCAGCTGGAGCGCCTGATCGGCCGCGAACTGGCCTGCCTGCTGCCGCGTCAGAGCGGCCAGCGGGAGGAGCGCTACATGCACCAGCTCGGCGAGGCCGCCGACCTGGAGGCCCTGCTGGCCGCGCGCCAGAGTGATGCCCCTGCTCTCCGTGGCGGCGCAGACGAAGGCCGCATCGCCGAGCTGGAGGCGCGAGTCGCCGCGCTGGAAGAGCGCCTGGCCCGGCTGGAGGAGCAGGCATGAGCCTGCTCGATGCCCTGCGCGGCGCCGACATGCTGCTGATCGACGGCCTGCACGCCTGGCAGTTCGAACTGGACGAACAGGCCAGCGGCGAGCAGCCGCAGCTCAGCGTCGAGTGCATGGACGGCCGCGTCCGCCGCGTCTGGCAGTTCAGCGCTGCCGCCGTGTCCGCCGCCGTGGCGACGGATGCTGCCGGCGGCTGGCGCCTGTGCGATGCCGAAGGCGAGCACGAACTGGTCTGCCTCGGTGCGATCAGCGCCAGCAACGACGAGGACGAGGAAGACGAGCCCGCGCCGTAGTCCGGCGTAGGGTGCGCCATGCGCACCGGCAAGCTCCGTACAGGGCCTTGGTGCGCACGGCGCACCCTACCAACGCCGCGACTTCGCTGCGGGAGCGCGGCGTTTTTCATAGCTGTGTATCCGTTATGGGTTGAAGTGCCCCGACCCCTTCTGGGTCCCCGCCTGCGCGGGGATGACGAGGTAGGGGGTGGAGTTTCTAATTTCTTCCGAAACCGTCATTCCCGCGCCGGCGGGAATCCAGGGGCAGGCAACTGCAGAGCTCAGATAGAGAGGCTTGACCGCGAGCGCGTAGGTTGGGTTTAGCCGCTTGCCGGCGTAACCCACCGTGGTGCCTCAGTCGATTGCGCTGGTGGGTTACGGCCTGTGGCCTAACCCTCCCCACGGGTTCTCCAGGCAGGCCGTTTTCGCAGGGCAGCTGTAGCGTCTGCAACACGCAACAGGGACATAGCCTTTTTCATAGCTATGTCCCCGTTAAATGTTGCATACCTTCCTTGTGGGAGCGGATTTATCCGCGAATTTCGCGGCCAATCGGAATCCAACCGCTCCCACAAAAAGCAGGATTGCGCCACCAATCCGTCACGGGGCCATAGCCTTTTTCATGCCCCGGAGAGCCTGGGCGTCAGAATCGCAGCTGAACGCTCAGGTTGGCCGTGCGGCGGTCGCCGACGTAGTCCACGCCGAGCTGGTCGCTGGCGGTGATGTAGCGGCGGTCGAAGGCGTTGCGCAGTTCGCCGACCACCAGCAGGTTGTCCTGCTCGTAGCCCAGCCTCAGGTTGGTCAGGCTGTGGGAGCCGATCCGCTGGTCGCGGGCGTTGAGGGTCGAGCCGGTGCTGTAGTACCAGTCCTTGTAGCTCAGATCGCCGCCGGCGAACCAGCGGTCGGCGAAGCGGTAGGTGACCTCCAGCGAGCCCGACCACTGCGGTGCCTCGGGGAAGCGGTTGCCCTCGTGCTCCGGGTGCTGGGTCAGTTCGGTGCGCAGCCAGCCGACCGCGGTGCGGATGTCCAGGTTGTGCAGCGGGGTGGCCTCCAGGCTCAACTCAGCGCCGTAGGCCTCGGCCTTGCCGATGTTGCGGGTGACCGCGCAGGGCATCGGCACGCCGTTGTTGTCGCAGAAGCCGGTGGCGGTGTGCTGCATGTCGCTCCAGTCGTAGTAGAACAGGTTGCCGTTCAGGCGCAGGCGGTCGTCCAGCCAGTGGCTGCGCGAGGCCAGTTCGTAGGACCAGAGGTGCTCGGGATCGACCTCGAAGGCTTCCCGGGACTGCGGGTTGCGCTCGATGAAGCCGCTGCGGTAGCCCTTGGTCGCCGTCAGCGCGAGCCGGTGATTGTCGGCCAGCTGGTAGGCCAGGCCCAGCTTGGGCAGCAGCGCGTCGAAGCGGGTATCGCCGGTGAACGGGGCATCGGTCTGGCGGTTGAGGAAGTCGTAGTCGTGCTTCTCGTATTCGTAGCGCAGGCCGGCCAGCAGGCTCAGGCGCGGGGTGAGCCTGTACTCCAGGTCGCTGTAGGCCGCCAGGTTGTCGCGGTCCAGCTGGTCCTCCAGGCTCTGCAGCTGCAAGTAGTCGGTGCCGAGCAGGTATTTCATCTCCGAGTCCACGCTGTGGCGCAGGCGGCCGTAGAACACGCCGAACAGGCCGGAGAGGCGGTCGTCGGCGTGGCCGACGCGCAGGCGCAGGTCCTGGGTCAGGTCGCGGTCTTCGCGCAGCTCGTCGCGGACGAACACGTTGGTCGGCGTGTTGAAGTGGGTCCGGGTCTCGGTGAACGTGGTGGTGCTTTCCAGCGTCAGCCGGTCGCTCAGCGGATAGCGCACGTCGAGCACGTGGTTGTCGACCTCGTTGAGGCGGGTCTCCAGCCAGTGGTACTCGGAGCTGTTCATCACGTAGCGGCGATGGCGGGCGTCGGTGGTCGAGGTGATGGCCGGGTCGTCCTTGCCCCGCGCGAAGCCGTACTGGATGGACAGGCCGGGAGCGAACGACGGCGTGTACAGCAGCTTGGCCCGGCCCTGCCAGTATTCCCCTTCCTGCAGGTACTGCAGTTCGTCTAGGTTGTAGCGGATGCCTTTCTCTTCCCACAGCTTCTCGCCGGCCAGGCGGAAGGACAGGTCGTCCGTCAGCGGGCCGGACAGCATCACGGCCTCGTCGTGGCTGTGGCCCGAGCCGAGGGAGGCGCGGGCGGCGCCTTCCCAGTAGGGCGTCGGGTCGTTGGTCTTGACCACCACGGCGCCGGCCATGGCGTTGCGCCCGAGGGTGGTCTGCGGGCCGCGCAGCACTTCCAGCTGCTGCACGTCCCACAGGCCGCGCAGGCCTCGGCGCACGCCTTCCAGGGACTGGGGCGCGCCGTCGATGTACAGGGTGCTGAGGGGCGCCTGGTTGCCGTCGGCGCCCCACAGGCCCTCGGAGTTGATGCCGCGAATGGTGAAGCCGTTGTTGTTGCCCCGGCTGGGCGAGGCGTTGACGTTGGGCAGCAGGCGGAAGCTCTCGCGCATGTCGCGGATGCGGCCGGTCTCGATGCGCTGCTGGTCGATCACGCTGACGCTGGCGGGGTTGTCGTCGACGCTGCGCAGGCTCTTGTCGCCGTAGATGGTCAGCGAGTCCAGCTCCAGTGCCTTGGGCGCGTCCTCGATCTCTTGCAGCAGGAAGTGCCGGTCGTCCTGGCGCACCGCCCGCAGGCCGGAGCCTTCCAGCAGCCTGGCCAGCGCTTCCTCGGGCGCGAATGAGCCCTGCAGGCCTGGGCTGTGCAGGCCGCGGACCCGTTCGCTGGCCATCATGACGCTCAGGTCGCTGTCGCGGGCGAAGTGGTCGAGCGCCTGGCTCAGGCTGCCGGCCGGGATCGAGTAGTGGCGCGGCGCCTGGTCGGCCTGGGTTCGCTCGGCCAGTGCCACGGGCGCGAGGGTTGGTATGGCGAGGCCGATGAGGGCGGCGAGCAGCAGCTTGTGGTGAGTGGGGGCGGGCATGGCAGATCCTTTTTCGTTCTGTTTGCCTGTTTCACACGCGAAAGGGAAAAAGGTGCCAAACGATGTTCAGGCGGCCTCGACCACCACCCAGTAGCGACTGCGGAAACGCACCGCGACCGGCAGGATGGCGGCCAGGCCGCGCAGGATGGCGTCGGTGTCGTCCAGGCGGAAGCTGCCCGACAGCCTCAGGTCGGCGACCTCCGGCGCGCAGCGCAGGAAGCCCGGGCGATGGCGCTCCAGTTCGGCGAGGAACCGGCCCAGCGGCATCTCGTCGGCGTACAGTCGCCCCTCGGTCCAGGCGTCCGCGTGCGGCGGCAGTGCCTCGACGGGCCAGGCGCGGTGCGCGCTGAAGCTGACCTGGTGGCCCTGGTCGACCCGCAGGGGCGGATCGCCGGCAGCGGCCAGGCGCACCTCGACGGCGTGTTCCAGCACGCCCAGCCGGGTGTGGTCGTCGGTTCGGCAGACATCGAAGCGGGTGCCCAGGGCGCGCATCGCGCCGTGCTCGGTGACGACGACGAAGGGGCGGCGCAGCGGGTCCGCCGTGGTGATGACGAGAATCTCGCCGTCGATCAGCTCGACGCTGCGCCGGTTCTCGTCGAAGTGGAGGTTGAGCCGCGTGTCGCTGTTCATGTGCAGCAGGGAATCGTCCGGTAGCGCCAGTCGCCGTCGTTCGCCCTTGGCCGTGCGCTCCTGCGCCAGCCAGCGCTGGCCCTGGGTGGTCCAGGCCAGGCCGCCGGCGCCGCCTGCCAGGAGCAGCAGGGAAAGTACCTTCAGCGCATGGCGGCGCGCTTCGACGGGGGCGTCCAGTGTGGCGAGGGCGGCCGGGCCGGAGAGGCTGCCGAGCATGCCGCAGAGCTTCTCGGCCCGTTGCCAGGCGTGGCGGTGGCGGATGTCCCGCTCGTACCAGCGCCGCCAGTCGGCGAGCAGCGTTTCCGCCACCGGCTGTTCCTGCAGCGCCAGGTACCAGCGGGCGGCCTCCAGCGCGATCTCCGGGGTGAGGGTTTCGTCGGCGCGGCTCATGGTTCCATGGCCAGGATGCAATGGGCCAGGGCCTGGGCGACGTAGCGCTTGACGCTACGTTCGCTGACGCCGAGGCGCTCGGCGATCCGCGCATAGCCCAGGCCCTCCAGCTGGGCCAGGAGGAAGGCGCTGCGCACCTTGCCGGGCAGGTCGTCCAGCAGCAGGTCTATCTTCAACAGGGTCTCGATGATCTGCAGGCGTTCCTCGGGCGAGGGCGCCTGCAGCTGCGGTTGCTGTGCCAGCACGCCCAAGTAGGCGGCCTCCAGGGCGCGCCGACGCTGCAGGTTGGACATCAGGCGCTTGGCGACCAGGGTGAGGTAGGAGCGCGGCTCCTGCAGCTGCCAGCCGCCTTGCTTCTCGCGGCTGTGCTCGGGCGCGGTGAGCAGGCGCAGGAAGGTGTCGTGGGCGATGTCCGCGGCATCGCTGTGGTTGCCCAGGCGCGACTGCAGCCACTTCTGCAGCCAGCTCCGGTGCAGGCGGTACAGGTGCTCCAGCTGGCGAACGGCGGGGTCGGGCTGTGTCAGTAGGGTCATAACGCTCGCTGTTCCCGGGCGCGGTTTTCTGGGGGAGTGCTGCTATTGAGAATTGTTATTGATTGTGCGGCGGGCATGCAAGGTGATTGTCGGCCCGGCCGCCACGAGGAGGAGACGAGATGATCCGCTGCAAGCGTGTCTACGAGCCCGTCGAGGAGGCGGACGGGCAGAGGGTGCTGGTCGACCGCCTGTGGCCGCGCGGCTGCCGCAAGGACGGCCTGGCGCTGGCGGCCTGGCTCAAGGAGGTGGCTCCGTCGGACGCCCTGCGCAAGGCCTTCGGCCACGACCCAGCGCTGTTCGACGACTTCCGCCAGCGCTACCGCGTCGAACTGGCCGGCCACCCCGAGCACTGGCAGGGACTGCTGGAGATGGCGGAGAAGGGCACCCTGACCCTGCTGTACGCCGCCCGCGACGAACGCTGCAACAACGCCCAGGTGCTCGCCGAGTTCCTCGAGGACGAACTGGACCGGCGCGGGCCTTCCAGTTCGCCGGTGTGCTACGCCAGGGACTAGCTTCTGTTGCCGTTTCGCCGCGACCGCGATGCAGCCAGGCCCTATCGCATCATCTTGTCCAGCGCGCGTTTTTCTTCCGCCAGCTCCTGCTGGCGCGCGTCGATCCGCGAGGCCAGGGGGAAGTTGCTGCTGGCGCGGCGCTTGGCCAGGTCGAGCTGCTGCAGGGCCTGGTCGTAGTCGCCGACCAGGGCGAAGTATTCGGCGCGCGCCTGGTGCAGGCCGACGATATGGCGGTTGAGGCCGCGCACTTCCGCCACCTGATACCACACGTCCGGGTCGTTGCCGCGCCGCTTGAGCAGGGCGTCCAGCGCCGCCTCGGCTTCCTGGTTCTGGTTCTGCTTGAGCATCAGGTCGATGCGCGCCTGCTCCAGGGGGTAGCTGTCCGGGTACAGGCCGCGCAGGCGGTCGACCCGCTGGCGGGCGTCGGCCAGGCGGTTGGCGGCCTCGTCCAGATCGACCATGGCCAGGTTGTAGGTGAGGTTGTCGGGTTCCTTGCCCAGCAATTCGCCCAGCTCCTTGCGCGCCTCGCTCAGACGGCCACCCTTGATCTGGGCGATGGCCAGGCCGTAGCGGGCGGCGTCCAGCTTGGGATTGCTGTCGAGCATGGCGCGGAAGCGCTTGGCGGCGATGCCGGGCGTTTCCTCGAAGATCAGCTGCACGCGGGCGCGCATCAGCTGGTAGCGCAGGCTGTCTTCCACGCCCTTGGACGGGTACTGCTCGGCGCGGTTGCGGGTGTCGGCGATGCGCGACTCCGTCACCGGGTGGGTGAGGAGGAATTCCGGCGGCTTGGAGTCGTAGCGGTACTGGCGCATCAGGCGCTCGAACATGCTCGGCATGGCGCGGGGGTCGTAGCCGGCCTTCTCCAGGTTGAGCAGGCCGATGCGGTCCGCCTCCTGTTCGTTCTGCCGGGAGAAGCGGCGCTGCTCCTGGATGGCCGCCGCCTGGGTCGACATGATGGCCGCCATACCCGCGTCGCCGGCGCCGGCCGCGGCGGCGACGATGCCGGCCAGCATTGCGGCCATCATCGGCACTTGCATCCGCTGCTGGGCTTCCAGGCCGCGGGCGAAGTGGCGTTGGGAAAGGTGCGCCAGTTCGTGGGCCATGACCGAGGCGTACTCGGCCTCGGTCTGCGCGTTCAGCAGCAGGCCGCCGTTGACCCCGACGATCCCGCCGGGCGCGGCGAAGGCGTTGAGCTGGGGGCTGTTGAGCAGGATGAACTCCAGGCGCCGGTCTTCCAGCTGGCTGGTTTCCGCCAGGCGGTAGACGCTGGACTCTACATAGTCCTTGATAAGCGGGTCGGACAGTTGCGCGACCTGGCCGCGCAGCACGCTGAGCCAGGCGCGGCCGAGGCGGTGTTCCTGCTCCGGCGAGACGATGGAAGAGCTGGCGTCGCCCAGCGAGGGCAGATCGCTGGCGCCGACCGGCACGGCGAGGCAGGCGCAGGCGAGGGCGAACAGGGAAGGGCGCAGAAGATTCATGCACTGGGCTCTTGGTCGAAAGGCTCTACTGTAGCCGCCCCGCCGCTCTGCGTGCCAGGGTTGTGCGGTATCCTTGCCGGCCTGCAAGGAGACTGCCCATGTCCGACATTCCCGCCTGCGATGCCGAGCTGGACGCCAGCGGCCTGAACTGCCCGATGCCGCTGCTCAAGGCCAAGCTGGAACTCAACCGCCTGCCCAGCGGCGCGGTGCTCAAGGTGACCGCCACCGACGCCGGCTCCCAGCGCGACTTCCGCACCTTCGCCACGCTGGCCGGCCATGTGTTGCTGCGCGAGGAAGAGGGCGACGGCGTGTTTCGCTACTGGCTGAGGAAGGGCTGAATCTCGGAGGCTGGGCACGTCTAGGCTGTTGATCATCAAGACGGCTGAGGTTTGCATCACGCTTTGACGCGGGTTATTTGACAGCGGATCAAGGCTGGCGTTACCTGAGCCACCGCTTGGCTGCTCTGGATACTGTCGGCCTTGCTCCCAACGTGTTTCAAGGATGGAACCATGGCTGACCAGGGACCGGAATCAGCACCTGACATCTGCCCGGACACCGGGCTCGCATGTTTGGTGATGCTCGCGCGCTTTCACAAAGTTGCCGCTTCTGCGGAGCAACTTGCCCACGAGTTCGCAGAGGATGGTCGCCATTTCGGCCGCGCCGAGCTCCTGCTCTCGGCCAGGAAGCTGGGCCTCAAGGCCAAGTCCGTCCGTAGCACCCTGAGCCGCCTGGACACCACCCCATTGCCTGCGATCGCTGCCGATCACGACGGCCGCTATTTCATCATCGCCCGCATCGACGACGGCAAGGCGCTGATCCACGACCCCCGCGCGCAGCGCCCCGAGATCCTCGATTTCGAGCACCTGGAGCAACGCTGGACCGGCGAACTGGTGCTGGTCCGCTCCGAGGCTTCGTTGGCCACCGAGCTCTCCAGGTTCGACTTCACCTGGTTCATCCCGGCGGTGGTCAAGTACCGCAAGCTGCTTGGCGAAGTGCTGCTGGTGTCCTTCGTGCTGCAGATATTCGCACTGCTGACGCCACTGTTCTTCCAGGTGGTGATGGACAAGGTGCTGGTGCACCGTGGCCTGTCGACCCTGGATGTGATCGCCATCGGCCTGCTCGGCATCATGATCTTCGAGACCCTGCTCAGCGGCCTGCGCAGCTACGTGTTCGCCCACACCGCCAGCCGCATCGACGTGGAGCTGGGCTCGCGATTGTTCCGTCACCTGGTGACCCTGCCGCTGGCCTACTTCCAGGCGCGCCGGGTGGGTGATTCGGTGGCGCGGGTGCGCGAGCTGGAGAACATCCGCAGCTTCCTCACCGGCAACGCCATCACCCTGATCCTCGACGTGCTCTTCTCGGTGGTGTTCATCGCCGTGATGTTCTTCTACAGCGGCTGGCTGACGCTGGTGGTGATCCTGTCGCTGCCGCTGTACTTCATCATCTCGATGTTCATCACGCCGCTGCTGCGAGCCCGGTTGCAGGAAAGCTTCAACCGGGGGGCCGAGAACCAGGCCTTCCTGGTGGAAACGGTCAACGGCATCGACACCCTGAAGTCCATGGCGGTGGAACCGCAGATCGGGCGCAAGTGGGACAACCAGCTCGCCGGGTACGTGGCGGCCAGCTTCAAGACGCAGAACCTGTCCACCATCGCCAACGAAAGCGTGGGCTTCGTCGGCAAGCTGGTCACGGTCGCTACGCTCTGGCTGGGGGCGCGCCTGGTGATCGAGGGCGACCTGACGGTCGGCCAGCTGATCGCCTTCAACATGCTCGCCGGCCGGGTCTCGCAGCCGATCATGCGCCTGGCCCAGCTGTGGACCAACTTCCAGCAGGCCGGCGTATCGGTGCAGCGCCTGGGCGACATCCTCAATACCCGTACCGAACTGTCCCAGGCCACCCGCAGCAGCCTGCCGCCGTTGCGCGGGCGGGTCGAGTTCGATCAGGTGCATTTCCGCTATCGCCCGGACGGCTCGGAGATTCTGCGCGGCATCAGTCTGCAGATCGAGGCCGGCGAGGTGATCGGTGTGGTGGGGCGCTCCGGCTCCGGCAAGAGCACCCTGGCCCGCCTGCTGCAGCGCCTCTATACACCGGAACGGGGGCGGGTGCTGGTGGACGGCATGGACCTGGCCCTGGCCGACGTCTCCTCGCTACGCCGGCAGATTGGCGTCGTGCTGCAGGACAACATGCTGTTCGCCCGCAGCATCCGCGAAAACATCGCCCTGACCGACCCCGGAGCGCCGTTGGAGGTCGTGATCGAGGCGGCCAAGCTGGCCGGAGCCCACGAGTTCATCCTCGAGCTGCCGGAAGGCTACGACACCGTGGTCGGAGAGCATGGCGCCTCGCTCTCCGGGGGCCAGCGTCAACGCATCGCTATCGCCCGAGCGCTGATGGGCAACCCGCGCATCCTGATCTTCGACGAGGCCACCAGCGCCCTGGACTACGAGTCCGAGCGGGTGATCCAGCAGAACATGCAGGCCATCTGCAAAGGCCGCACGGTGATCATCATTGCCCACCGTCTTTCCGCCGTGCGCGACGCCAACCGCATCATCGTCATGGACCGCGGCCAGCTCGTCGAGCAGGGCACCCACGCGGAACTCCTTTCCCACCAGGCCGGCCACTACTCGCGCCTGCACCGACTGCAGCAGGGCTGAGCCATGGGCGCCAAACGTGAATTACTAAACCGCTACCGCAGTGCCTGGCGCCATTCCTGGCGCCAGCGCAAGGCCATGGATGCGCCTGCGCGCATGACCCACGAAGTGCAGTTCCTGCCTGCCGCCCTGGCCTTGCAGGAAGCTCCCGTCCATCCAGCGCCCCGGATCATTCAGTGGGCCATCATGGCGTTCGCCGTCCTGACGTTGCTCTGGGCCTGCATTGGCGAGATCGACGTGGTGGCCACCGCCAGCGGCAAGATAGTCCCCAGTGGCAAGAGCAAGATCATCCAGCCCAGCGAAGTGGCGGTGGTCAAGGCCATCCATGTGTACGACGGCCAGCAGGTCAAGGCCGGTGAACTGCTGGTTGAACTGGATGCCCGTATCACCGGTGCTGATGTGCAGCGTCTGAAGAACGACCTGCTTGCTGCGCAGGTCGACAGCGCCCGTGCCGGCGCGCTGCTGGAGTCGATCCAGCATGACCGGCCACCGGCTTCGCTGGCCGAACGCATTCCCCAGGCCATGCCGCAGCAGCAGGCCTCGGCGCAGGCTTGGCTGCAGGGCCAGTACCTGGAACTCAAGGCTGCACTGGAGCAGGGCGATGCCGAGATCGCCCAACGCACGGCCGAGATCCAGGCCGCAAAGGCCTGGGTGGCGAAGCTGCAGGAGTCCCTGCCCATCACCCGCCAACTGGCCGACGACTACAAGCGCCTGCTGGACAAGGCCATCATCGGTAAGCACGCCTTCTTGGAAAGAGAACAGCGGCGGATGGACCAGGAGCGCGAACTGGCCATCCAGCAGGCCCGCGTGATCGAACTCAATGCCGCCAGGCTGGAAGCCGAACGCCGACGCCAGGGCGTCATCGCCCAGACCCGCCGCGCCATGCTCGACCTGCAGCACGAGGCGGAGCAGCGCGCCGCCGCCCTGGAGCAGGAACTGACCAAGGCCGAACAACGCGACCGCCTGATGCGCCTCACCGCCCCGGTGGAGGGCACCGTGCAGCAACTGGCGATCCACACCCCGGGTGGCGTGGTCACTGAGGCCCAGCCACTGATGGTGATCGTGCCGAAGGATCAGCCGGTGGAAGTGGAGGCGATGCTGGAGAACAAGGACATCGGCTTCGTGCGTGCGGGCCAGGAAGTGGAAATCAAGATCGAGACCTTCACCTTCACCAAGTACGGCGTGGTGCACGGCACCGTGCTGAACATCTCCAATGACGCTATTGAAGACGAGCGCCTGGGGCTGGTGTACAGCACGCGGATTCAGTTGAAAGAGAACAGCATCCGGGTGGGTGAGCAGCAGATCCAACTCTCGCCGGGCATGGCGGTGCGGGCGGAAGTGAAGACGGATAAGAGGAAGGTAATCGACTACTTCCTGAGTCCGTTGCAGCAGTACGTGGACGAGAGCATGGCCGAGCGCTGATCAAGGAGGGCTGCACATGAACGTGCTTTTCATCCATCAGAACTTTCCTGGACAGTTCCGTCACATCGCTGTGCACATGGCAAAAATGCCAGGCGTTCAGGTATTAGCCATTGGCCGCCAGCAAGCGCCCGGGCTGCCAGGTATACGGCTCTTGCGTTATACGCCCCATCGCAGGGCTAGCGCTCATACACATCCCTATGTCCGTACTTTCGAGGACGGTGTGCTGCATGGTCAGCAGGTCCTGCGCCTGCTCCTTGATCTGAAAGCCAAGGGTTATCGACCGGATGTAGTAGTCGCTCATCCTGGCTGGGGGGAAGCGCTGTATGTCAAAGACGCATTCCCCAATGTGAAGCTGATCCACTTCTGCGAGTACTACTACCAGCCTCAAGGGGCTGACGCTGGCTTTGATCCGGAATTCCCGCTAGCAGTTAACGGCGCGGCCAACATTCGCAGCCGCAACGCCTTGCATTTACTCAACTTGGAAAACTGCGACCTAGGTATAACCCCGACTCGCTGGCAGCACAGCCTGCATCCAGCCGCCTATCGCGACAAGATTCAGGTGATTCATGAAGGAATTGACACCGCGAATCTGGGCCCAGACCCCGAGGCGACCTTGCAACTGCCCAATGGCCGGGTGCTTAAGGCTGGTGAACCGATCATCACGTACGTAGCGCGTAATCTGGAACCGTACCGGGGCTTTCACAGCTTTATGCGCGCGCTGCCCGAAATCCTCAAAGAACATTCAACCTGCCAAGTAGTGATCGTCGGTGGCGATGGGGTGAGCTACGGCAGCAAGCCCAAGAACGCGCCCAACTGGCGCAGCAAGTTGCTGGCGGAAAATCCGCTCGATCTTAATCGCGTGCACTTTCTTGGCAAGGTGCCTTACGCCACTTATAAGAAAGTGCTGCAAGTTTCTGCTGTGCATCTCTATCTGACGTATCCCTTTGTGCTGTCTTGGTCGTTATTGGAGGCTATGGCTAGCGGGTGCTTAGTTGTCGGCTCCGACACTGCGCCAGTGCGTGAGGTTATTCGTGATAAAGAAAACGGCCTGTTGGTGGATTTTTTCAAATCGGACGAAATTGCCATGCGAGTGCTGCAGGGGCTTTCGAAACCAGAGGCATTTGCCGAATTGCGTGAGGCGACCTACATAACGGCACAACGCTATTCCGTTGAGCATGGAAATAGCCATTATGCTCAGGCCTTGCTGAGGCTTGGTGAGCGCTTACCGGTGATTGAGCAGGTTAGCAGTGCAATGGTCTCCCTAGCCAATGCAAAGGAGACGATATGATAAGTAGAGTAGAACGGCATGTTGCTGAGAGTAGAGGGTGTGATGGTAAGTGCTAAAAATAGTACTACCCATATTGCTTTTAGTCGTTAGTTTGGTTCTGCTTTATGGTAGCAGGGTCGTGATCTCATCTTATGGTGGGGGTTAATCATTCAACCAGCATGGATGGATATAAAATTTCGTTTGCAGGAACTGCTTTTTGTATGCCCAAAGCCTATTTCATTTCTCAAATGGAGATCAAGGCGTTCGGCTGGGCCTTTGGTCAGATCGACAATATGCGGGAGTGGCATGGGAGGTTGGTCGCATGAAGTGTATTAACGGAGCTTATTGGCTTATCGCCCTATTGCTGCTGGCCGGTTGCGACGCGGAGCAGGCGTCGATACAGGCCAATGCGCCCAAGTCAGTGACCAGCGATCTGGCGGCTATGACCCCGTTGCAACGTGCCAAGGCCGGAAAGGCACTCTGGGAAGAGAAGTGTCGCAGCGTGGCTGGAGAGAAGATTTACAAGGTAGTGCCGGATGTGGAGGGACTGGTCCTGCTTAAAGTCAGACCTAAGGCTGGGGTTCAGGAGTGGGCAGACCCAAATTGGCCAGGGGCGGCGTTTGCGAAGGAAGCTCAGAGAGATGAGTACGTTAATACCTTTCTAGGATACGAATACGCTACTTTCACTCTGGGGCGTGATGAGCCAAACAAAATCACTAAGGAGCAGCGCGGATATATCGCAACTGATTCTCGCCCTGGACTTATGGATCGTCCTGGATATAGTTATATCGATGTAGTCGATCCGGGTGATGGGAAGCGCTATCGCTATACCGGTTCGATAAAGGTCGTGGGTCGTAAAGATACTGAAGCTGAAGGCGTGCAGATGGCTTTGGCGCGCAACCCGGATTATGACCTGAATATCTATCGCTGGGCTCTTGACCGGAATCCTGCTCCTGATCTAAGCCCACTCTATGGCGTGACCTTCGAAGACCATGTAATCCCAAGTGAACGCGCTTTGGGCGTGGCCAGCAGTACGGTTCGGGTTATCAATCTCAAGACAGGTGACGTACTGGGTGAAATGCTGCGTTATGTTTGGAGCACGCCAGCCAGTCGCGCCAATCCTAGTCCCTGGCTAACAGCTTATAAATGCCCTGGTCATGCAGTGGGTGCGGAGGCAGCCACACGTAAGTTCGTCGATCAAATATTGATTCCAAGGAAGGAAAAATAATCATGAGCACACTAAATACCCTGAGCATCACCGACTATCTTAAGTTCGCCAACTTACAGATGGCTGCAGAGGCTTTGTACGGCTTCGATGCGACAATCAACCCCCATCAGGAGCCTAGCGGAAAGGCATCGGGCGCATTGACGGCGTCCAACCTCACGACCGGTAATAACCACGCCAGCAAATTCACCGAGACACAGTATGTACTCTCCTGCTTGGGCACCGACTGGGAAGTGCTTGAACACCTATCAAATACCGCAACCGGCTTTTCGGGAACGTTATTTAAGAATGAAAGTACCAACGAATACGTCATGAGCTTCCGCTCCACCGAATTCCTCGACGATGCCGCCCGCGACAATCAGGCGACCAACGCCATGGAGATCGCGAAGTTCGGCTGGGCCTTTGGTCAGATCGACGATATGCAGGAGTGGTACGCCTCGTTGAGTGCACGGGGACTGATTGACGGTCCACTATCTGTCACCGGCTACAGCCTGGGTGGCCACTTGGCCACTGCCTTCAACTTGCTGTACCCCGATGTGGCGCAGCAGGTGGTTACCTTCAATGGCGCAGGGGTTGGAAAGATCAAGGAGGGTGACTTGGCCAGCGTCATGGCTTACTTCGACAGCTTGCGCAACGATCCGACGCAGTTCGACGCCGTACTTAAGGTTCCTGAGTTGGTGGATCTTTATCGCGATTTGAACGCAGAGTTCACCGCGTTGATTACTGCCAGTGTCAATTATGACAGCGAACAAGCGAAGAGCGCAGTTGAAAGTCTCAAGGAAAGCTTCGACAGCCGAGTCACTACCACATGGTTGATTTATTCGCTCGAAATTCAACTTATCAGGGCTGCGCTGGATAGGGCCGGGGCGATATTTGTAGAGGCTCATCGCGCTCCCGAGCTTTCATCGGGGGGCGACACGCCAAGCAATCCGGCCGATATTCCCGTCACTCACATCGCACAGATAAGTCTTGATTACCAGATGGCCACGCTGTTGGCCGCCAAGCGCACCGAGGCTGTACAACTGCTCGGTAATACGATCCAGACTTTTTTCGGCCGCGAGTTCGCAGACACCCTGAAGAGCAATCAGTACGATGTGATGGGCGTCGGTGAACCTTCGGCGGTGGCCAATTCTCAGATTCACTATGGTGCCGATATCAAGGTATTCATTGAGGCTCAGCCACTGCTGCGCGGTAGTGTCTTCAGTGAAGCCTTGGCTGCCACCTTGGCTGCCAGCTACACCTTTGATGACATCAAGTTGTTGGTACCCAACTACAGCCAGAACGATTTTGGTGACAGCCATAGTTTGGTACTGATTCTCGACTCGCTGAATGTGCAAAACACGTTGCTGCAATTGGTGCCCGAGGCGCAGCGTAACGAGGCCGCAAGCGAGTTGTACTCCATCTTGCAAAGTGCTTCCTGGTGGCAGAAGGATACTCAGCTTGGTGGGCAGGGAAAGTCTGAAGGCGATGTGTTGGAGAATGTTGTCAATAGCTTGGCTTCCATGCTTCTGGGCGGCGCTGCGGTGGCGTATCGTCTGAACGGCAATCCCGATGGCAACACTTGGGCTGATGTGGCTGGCAGCGGGTTGTATACCGGCCGGGAGGCACTTTATCTCGCGCTGAAGGCGATCATGGGTAGCGAGACTTACCACGCTCTGCTCGGTAAGGCAGAACTCGTTACCCCGACAACGGACGGTAGTGTTGCACGCAATGATTTTGGGCAGTTTCTCGCCCTGTACGAGCTTTCGCCGTTTGCCCTCAATGTAAATGATGCCGATGCCCTAGCAGCGCTTAAGAGCATGCATGATGGCCTGGCTTCAGCCTGGGACGCTGACCGGTTGCAAGGGGCTGATGATGGGCTCCTTAACTACAGCAATACCTGGCTACAGGATCGTGCCAATTTCCTAGAGCGCAAGCTTTGGTTCGGAGAGAAGAACACTAACCCCGTCAATCCGAATGCCGGAGACGGGGAGTATCGAAATGAGCGGACTTATTATGAGGATCTGGCTAGTGGTTACCGAATAGCTCAAGGGTTTGATCCCGAAAATATACCGGACAATATACGCCAATACCGTTTTGGTAATGATGCTGGAAACTCTCTCACCGGCAGTACTCAGAGCGATCATTTATATGGCATGGGCGGCAACGATACTCTCAGCGGTGGAAGCGGTACCGACTACTTTGAAGGTGGCAGCGGCAATGACCATCTCAACGGTGGTAAGGGCAACGACACCCTGCTCGGCGGTGCCGACAACGACCGCTATGAGTTCAAGACCGGCGATGGTTCCGACATTCTCATCGACAGCGATGGCCTTGGCAGTCTATGGATCGATGAGACGCACTACCGCAAGGGCAAGAAGATTGCGCAGGGGGCCGATACCTGGGTCAGTGAGGACAACAACGTTCGCTTCCTGCGCTCCGGCTCCGATCTTCTGGTGCTGTACGGCCAGGGCGACAGCATCCTGATCCGCAACTATGTCGAGGGTGCGCTGGGACTGACGCTTGAGGGCTACGCTCCGCCGGAACCGGTGTCGGCCACGTCTGTGATTACTGGCACCGCAGACCCCGATAGCCTGGATGGCACTACAGGGGATGATCGCATCCTGGGGCTCGAGGGTAATGATCGAATCCACTACTACGTCGGCGATGTCGCTGAGGGCCACGATACGCTCATTGGCGGTGCGGGCAGCGATGTGATTTTTGGCGGGCCCGGTAATGATGCCATCTATGCATTTACCGAGCTTTCACAGGGGGCGGCCAATCCCTTGCCGGAGCGGGGCGGCATTACCGGCGACTGGCTGGATGGTGGAAACGGTGCTGACTTGGTCGTCGGCTCGGGTGGTATGGACGGGATTTTCGGTGGTCCTGGCGCGGACACCATTTCCGCCGGCGACGGAGACGATTTCATTTACAGCGATGACGTCAGTTATGCGCTGGATCCCTACATGCAGGTCGCGTTTGGCGCAGGCGCGGTGGGTCCTGATATCCATCGCTATGTAGTAACGCGGTCAGGTACGAGCACTCCGCTGACTGATGAAAATGCCGACGACGTGATCATGGCCGGTGAAGGAAATGATCTCGTATACAGCAATAGGGGTAATGACTACGTCGAAGGTAACGCCGGCGATGATTACCTGATGGGTGATACGGGTAACGATTCCCTGATAGGTGGTGAGGACAACGACACCTTGGTAGGGGACGGCTATGACATAGCGGGGGAAATATACGAGCTGAAAAAAGTGCCGGGGGCCGAGCATGGCAATGACCTGCTGATTGGCGGTCATGGCAACGACCTGTTGTATGGCAATGGCGGTCATGACCGACTCTTGGGGGGCGAGGGGCAGGACACCCTGTTTGGCGATGATCGCTCGACACCACGGGAGTATCACGGTAACGACGATCTCGATGGTGGCGCGCAAGACGACCTGTTGTACGGCTTGGGTGGGAGCGACACGCTGCAGGGCGGTGGGGGTAACGACAAGCTTTACGGCGACAGCGATGGCAGCGCGGCAGTACCGACGACGCACGGCGCCGATTACCTTGATGGCGGCGAGGGCGACGACAGCTTGCAAGGTGATGGCGGCGATGACGTGCTGTTGGGCGGCGATGGTAACGACCGCCTCGATGGTGATGACAACGTGGGGTCGGATGGCATATCGCAAGTGACCGGCAATGACACCTTGCTGGGGGGAGCGGGCGATGACCAGTTGTTGGGTGGCAACGGCAATGACTACCTGGATGGCGGTGCCGGTGCGGACTCTCTCTGGGGCGGGCTTGATAACGACACCTTGCTGGGCGGTGATGGGGATGATCATCTTGAGGGGCGAGAGGGCGATGATTTCCTCAACGGCGGCTTGGGAGATGACGTGCTGCTCGGGGGGGCAGGTGCGGACACCTTACAAGGTGGCGGTGGTCGCGATGTGCTGCTCGGTGGTGCTGGCGATGACCTTTACCTGCTGAAGCTGAGCGATATGGAGGTGTCGGAGGGGCTGATGGGGCGCATCGACGACTCCGACGGTCACTCGCGTGTACACCTGCTCGATATCTCGCGCGCAAACCTGAGCCTGCGGGATGGCGGCGGCGGTCATCTTGTGTTGCAGGTCGATGATGAACACCAAATGCAGGTGGATAGGGGGTTGAGTGGCGCCTCACTGGAGTTTCAATTCAGTGATGGTCGAGTGAGCCTGGATCGTCTGCTAGGTGAGGCGCTGCTGTCGCGCGTGGCGCGCACAGATACCACGGGTACCGGCGCCGTGTACGGTGGCGCGGCGGACGATGCCTTGACGGTCACGGGGGCTGGCGGTGGCGCGACGATCTCTGGCGGACGGGGCAATGACAGCCTGACTTTGCTGGCGGTTGGAGGTGGAACCCTGCTGTTTTCCGTGGGTGATGGGCGCGATAGGTTGATAGGTGAGAGTGCTACCGGTCCGCGTCGCACTGGCGAGAATACCCTGCGATTGGGCGAGGGTATTACCCTCGACGATCTGCGGTTGACCAAAACCGGCACCGTTTCCTATGTCTTGTCGATTGGCTCCGAGGGCGATGCCATCCTTTTCAACGCCCTGGGGAGCTCAAAGCTGCCCCGTCCCTTTGATCGGGTGGTATTCAACGACGGCACGGAGGTGAGTTGGCAGCAGGTATTGGATAGCGGTATTCATTTTGACGTGAACACCGGGCACATAACTGGGACGGAGACCCATGATTTCATTGCCGGCAATGATCGAAACCGTACAATCGAGGCCTTGGGGGGCAATGATCGGCTCGAGTCGGGTGTTGGAAATGAAACCCTGCTGGGTGGTCGAGGTAATGATACTTACATACTCAATGCCGGTTTTGGTCACGACAAAATTTCTAATGAAGGCGCCTTGGCTGATGAAGTGGATCGCATCATTTTGGGCGAGGGGTTGGCCCATGCCGATGCGCGCTTTATCCGGCACGGAAATGATCTGCTGGTGTGGTTCGGCGAGATAGATCGCCTGAGGATCACCGGTTTCTTCAGCAACGAAGGAATAGAAACCCTTGAGTTCGCCGATGGGCAGGTATTTGACCGTCTGCATCTGCCGCCTTATGAGGGTGTGCAGGCGTTGGCCACTGAAAAGACAGACACCTTTGGTCTCGGCCCTGGCGACGATTACTTCGATGCGCTGGGTGGCGACGACTTTATTGCCGGTGAAGACGGTAATGATCGACTGATAGGTGGTGCTGGCAACGATTACCTGGAAGGAAATGCTGGTGACGACTGGTTGGTTGGCGGTCACGGTCAGGACCATCTAAATGGCGGAGCAGGGGTCGACACTTACGAGATATCTCTTACGGGTTTGGGCTACTCACGCACCCAGATTGTTGACCTCGACAGTGGCAACCAACTGATTATGGGGGGTGGCCTGCGGGCGCAGGATGTGCGTGTTATTCGAGACCAGCAAACCTCAACACTTCAACTGTGGTTCCTGCATGGCGTCAATGGCGAGTACAGCGTGGTGCGCTTGCAGGACCAACTGCGGGGGCAGGGGGTGTCTGGGCCCATTGCTCAGGTACGGTTCGAGGCCGAACCAGATGTGATTTGGTCAGCGGCGGATCTATTGCGTATGGCCCTCACCGGTGGGCCAGACGATGAGGGGATTTTCGGCTTGGCCGATGTTGCGAATACGTTGCTCGGAGGAGGCGGCAATGATCGCCTAGTAGGAGGGGCGCTGGATGATCATCTGGATGGCGAGGCTGGAAATGACTGGTTATTGGGTGGTGCGGGCAACGACCGCTACACCTATGGTCTGGGTGCCGGTAATGACCGCCTGACAGATCTGGAGGGGCTGAACCGGGTCGAACTGGCTCAGGGGCTCACCCCGGACGATATCGAACTGGTTCGAACCGCTGCTCCACTGAACAGCGTCACGCTGGAGCACGATTCCCTGGTTCTGGTGCTGCGAGACTCGGGTGAGTCTCTGGTGCTGGAGCACTTTTTCAAGCCGGGTGATGCACAGACTGCCGTTCATTTTTATGACGGTACGGTTTGGAGCCATGCCGAACTGGGTTTGCGCGCAGGCAACAGTGTGACCGGGCCGGCCGATACGCAAACCGGTGGTGCTGGAGATGACGAGTTCCAGGTCGACAATCCTCTCGACCAAGTGGTCGAGCTGGAAAATGGCGGCACTGACAATATCATCAGTTCCGTCAGCTACCAGTTACCGGCCAATGTAGAAAATCTGCAGCTCACCGGTATTCTGTCAATCGACGCTACCGGCAATAACGCTGACAACGTGCTGCGTGGCAACGCGGGGGATAACCGCCTCGATGGTAGGCAAGGAAGTGATACCTATATAGGTGGTGCTGGCAACGATACCTACATCATTCGCGATATCGGCCAGTACCCGAGCTTGCCAATATACAGCCTGATGGCTGGCCTTTCCTTCTCAATAGAGGAGCGGGTCGGCGAGGGTGTCGACAGCATCGAAACCAATGCCTTTGTTATGCACATGCCCGATCAGGTTGAGAACTTACGGGTAACCTCGCTGATTGACGTGCAGCGTATCGAGTATCGAGGTACTGGGGCAGGTGCGGGCTACCGCTATACCGGTAATACCTTGAACAATCGCATCGACCTTTCTAATACGGATTTCAGATCGTTCGGCGGCCTTCTTAATACGGTCAGGATCGATGGCGGTGCCGGTGCCGACACCATGCTCGGCAGCGACATTGAGGACACCTACGTCGTAGACGATGCGGGCGATGTCATTATCGAGCGCGGCAATTCCATCGATACGGTTGAATCCCAGGTGTCCTGGCAGTTGGGTGAGAAGCTGGAAAACCTGCTGCTTACCGGTGATGGTGCCACCGAAGGTCTGGGAAATGAACTGGACAATGTCCTGAACGGCGCCGAAAACGGCGCGGCCAATCGGTTGAGCGGTTTTACCGGCGACGACACGTATCTCATTGGCTTGAACGATACGGTGATCGAAGCGGCTGATGAAGGCACGGATACGCTGCATCTGAACGAACGGGCGGGCAATACCTCAACCGTTTTTCACGCTCAGCAGTGGGCGAATATTGAAGTCATCAAGGTCGGTGACAAGCTCGGCTCGGTTGATCTGATTGGCGACGACCGCGATAACAGCTTGTACGGCAACTACTCGAGCAATCTGCTCGAGGGCGGTGCGGGCAATGACATCCTTTATGGCGCCAGCCTGCGGTACAACAGCCTGTACAAACAGTTCGATTACCCGACTACTGCATTAGATCGGTTCTCCGGCGGAGATGGGGACGACCGTATCTACGCCTTTGGCGGCCATGCTGAGATTGAAGGCGGGGCCGGGGCGGATCTGATTGAGCTGGATGGTGTGATATCCGCGCAGGTTGAGGGTGGTACGGGTAATGACCTGATCCGCTTAACCGGACGACCTTCGTCTGTGGCCCTTGGTTTTGGTATAGGCAGTGGCCAGGACACCGTGGTGTCCGATCACATCCGGACAGCCGCAGCCTGGGAGCAGGACAAGAACATCCTGTCCAGCGTTGTGGTCGCTGCCGACACCCAGGCGAGCCGTTTGCGTTTCACCCGCGAGGGGGCCGATATGCTGGTCAGCCTGCAGGGCAGTACGGACAGCTTGAGAATTACCGCGTTTTATGAGAGCGGGAGCAGCGCGTTGATCCAATCGCCGATCGACTCGATCAGACTGGCGAGCGGTACGCTACTGAATCGTGATGCCATAGCGGCAGGTTTGGGGCGGGTCGAGTTTAGCGCCGCGACGGCAGCAGATGATTTGCTGATTGCGGATGAGGCAGGTGCTGTGCTCTACGCAGGGGATGGCAATGACTACCTGTTCGGCCAGGCGGGCGAAGACCATTTGTACGGAGAAGCGGGTAACGACCAGCTATCGGGCGGCGGCGGAGCGGATCTGCTCAGTGGCGGAGCTGGTGATGATATTCTGATGGGCGGTGCGGGCGCTGACCTTTATACCCTGTCCGCGGGTTGGGGCCAGGATGTGATCGACGACAGTCAGTTCCGCGCGGGCCCAACGTTCTTTAGCGACGACGGTGCCGTTGACAGGATTCTGTTCGATGCTTCGGTAAACGCCGATGCGCTACAGCTCGAGATCGATGGAGATGACCTTGTGCTGCGTCACCAGTCGGACAGCCTGCGGGTGGTCAATTACTTCAGTGGTGGTGAGCACAACGGGCAAGTTGAGGAAATCCGCTTTGCGGACGGAACGCTCTGGACGCGTGAGCAGGTGGTGCGGATGGCAAACTCCATCATAGGCACCGCCGGCAACGATGTGCTCACGGGGCTGGGTAGTGAGAGCCTGGTGTTTGGCCTGGCCGGGGACGACACCCTGGAAGGGTTTGGGACCCTCGACGGCGGCGACGGTAATGACCGTATCGACGGAAGCGGTGTGTTGCACGGCGGAGACGGTCAGGACCATCTGACTGGTCAAGGCGCAGATCGCCTCGAGGGTGGCGCGGGTGATGACTTGCTCATCGCCTACGACCACGTTTGGGAGCCCCGCTCCAGTACTCTCGAAGGAGGCCAGGGCAACGATACCCTGTATGGCTCGTTCGGCGAGGACAGCTATGTCTTCAACCTGGGCGATGGTCGCGATCTGCTGATCGAGCGACGCCCGGATCAGGCCTACAGCAATGTCGAGGCGAGTATCGACTATCTGTATTTCGGTGACGGTATTGTCGCCAGCGATCTGGTGTTCAGCCGTCAGGGGCAGGACCTGCTGATAGAGCATGCGAATGGCGAGGATGCCATTACGGTACAGAACTGGTTCCGCGGGCCGACTGCGCACTTCAAGTTGGACGTGTTCAGCTTTGCCGATGGCAGTGAGCTGGGCCTGGACGAGATCGAGGCTCGTGTTGTCTACAAAGGGACTTCTGCGGCAGACAGTCTGGTGGGCACCGATGAAAACGACACCTTTTTCGGTGGTGCGGGCAACGACCAGATTTGGGGGCGTGCTGGTGATGACCTGATTCACGGCGAAGCCGGCAACGATTACCTCGAAGGTGAGTTCGGCAGCGACGAGATATACGGTGGGCTGGGCAATGACCAGCTCAGGGGAGGGGCGGGTACGGACTTGCTGGCCGGTGGAGCGGGTGATGACACATACGTCTACGGGCTGGGTGACGGTGCAGATGAGATTCAAGTCGGTGGCGGCCAGGACGGCTTGTTTTTTAACGGTGGTATCACCGTAGAGCGTTTGAGTTTCTCTCGTGAGCAGGATGACCTGCTGATCCGAGTTGACCAAGATGATGCCCAGTCTGTGCGAGTAGTGGGGCATTTCCTCGGTGGCGACAATGCCCTCAGCTTCGTACAGCCCGAGGGCGGGTCAATGCTCACCGCAGCACGTATCGCCCAGATCATCAGCGGTGAAGTACCTCCAGGAGGTGGCGGCAATACCGTGACTGGGACGGCATCCAACGACCAACTCTCGGGTACTGCTGGCACAGATGTGCTGCGCGGCCTGGCTGGCAATGACACCCTGTTCGGCATGGGTGGTGACGACCAGATCGAAGGGGGGGATGGCGACGACTACCTGTCAGGCGGCAATGGCCAGCTCGGTGGTTCAGGCAACGATCTGCTCAACGGTGGTGCCGGCAACGATATTCTGGCCGGTGAGGATGGCAATGACACCCTGATCGGTGGCGCTGGCGACGATGACTACTACTACCGAGCGAATGGTGGTGTGGATGTGATCGACAACAGCGGCGGTGGCTTCGATGGCGTGTTTTTCCTCGATGTGCCGCGGAGCCGCCTGAGCTTCCATCGGGATGGCGATGATCTGGTGGTCCTGGTCGACGGTGACCTTGGTCAGCAGGTACGCGTGACCAATCACTTCCTGGGCGGCGACCATTCGATCGACTATGTGCAGCCGGATGGTGGCAACTACCTGACCACTGCACAGATTGCAGCCCAACTCACGGTACTGCCCGATAGTGGTGGCGGTGAGGAGCCGGGCGAGCCTGGGGAGCCAGGCAATCCGGGTGGGCCGGGAGAGCCGCCTGTCGCGGGCGTGGGTGGCGATGATCAGCTGGTCGGTACTGCCGGTAACGACATCCTGCTCGGTGGTGCCGGTGATGACACCTTGAGCGGTGTGGCGGGCAACGACACCCTGCTTGGTGGGGGCGGCGACGATACCTACATCTACACCGCCGGCCAGGACGTGATAGAGGAAGTCGGCGGTGCCGACACCCTCGTGTTCGCGGGTGGCATCACCTTCAACCAGGTGGCTTCGGGCCTGATGAAGTCAGGCAACGACTTGGTTCTACGGGTCAACGGCAGTACGGCCAATCAGGTCACGCTGAAGAACTTCTTCCTCGGTGGCGACAATCTGGTGGAAACCATCGCTTTCGAAACTGGCGGTCAGCTCACCGCGGCGCAGATCTTCGGGGCTTTTGGCCTGCCTGTGCCAACCCCGGCCGCTGCTTTCGATGACATCACCCAGGGTTCGATTGGCGATGATGGACTCGATGGCACCACCGGAAACGACCTGCTACAGGGAGGCAACGGTGATGACGAGCTGTTTGGCGATGCCGGAGCGGATCGCCTGGAGGGCGGTAACGGCAACGACGTCCTGGCGGGTGGTGCGGGCAACGATACGCTCTTGGGTGGCCGTGGCGACGATACCTATGTCTTCGCCTCCGGTGGTGGCCAGGATGTGATCGATAACAGCGGTGGTGGAGCCGATACCCTTCGTTTCGAAGGTATCAGCTTCAACCAGGTTGCCAGCGGTCTGATGAAAAGCGGCAACGACCTGGTGCTCAACGTCAGCGGCGGCAGCGACAAGGTGACGATCCGCAATTGGTTCCTGGGCGGCGATTATGTGGTGGATACCATCGCTTTCGCCTCGGGTGGGCAGATTACGGCCGATCAGTTGTTCGGCGCCTTTGGGCTGAGCAATCCCGATCCGCTCGGTTCGCCGACCTATCGGCACCTGCCCGATGAGCGTTCCTTCGGCACTGTGCTTGCTGGTCAGGCGGGCAACCAGATCATCCTCGGCTCGTCCGATGATGACCTGATCGACGGTGGTGCCGGCAACGACACCCTGCGTGGCAATACCGGCAACGACTACTTGATTGGTGGGGCAGGGAGCGACACCTACGTATTCGCTGCAGGTGATGGCCAGGATGTAATCAACAATCTGTCCAACACGCCGGATGCCGATAGCGATGTGCTGAGCGTTGCTGATATCGGACGCGAAAATTTGTGGTTGTCGCGCCAGGGAGACGACCTGGTGATCGATGTGACGGGGTCGGAGGACCGTATCACCATCCAGGACTGGTATGCCGACCTGGCTCAGCAGCTGGATGTGATCCAGGCCGGTAGCGCTTCGCTGTATGCCAATCAGGTCGACAATCTGGTCAATGCCATGGCCGCCTTCGGCGCGCCAGCGGGTGGTGAGATCAATCTGACCTCGGCCCAGCGAGACCAGTTGAACACGGTGATCGCGGCCAACTGGCAGTAGCCATGAGAGTTTGCCCTTGGCCTGGGCAAGGCCAAGGGCAAACTCCCGATGGGTTAGTGACCGTGCTTCTCCTCAGTAGAAACCATAGATATCCATGCCCAGCGCGCCGAGGGTGAAGCCGCTGTGCTCGACGCGGAATTCGCCGCCGGTTCCCAGCGCGAAATACAGCGGCAGCAGGTGCTCGTCGCTGGGGTGGCTGCGCACCGCGTGGGGCGCCTGGCGGCGGTAGTCGAGCAGGGATGCGCGGTCGCCGGCGTGCAGCTTGTCCACTATCCAGTCGCGGAATTCCAGCGCCCAGGGCTCGACTGTTTCCGGGCCTGCGCGCCAGTCCAGTTCGCGCAGGTTGTGGGTGATGCTGCCGGAGCCGATCAGCAGCACCTCACGTTCGCGCAGGCTGGCGAGCGCCTGGCCGATGCGTTCCTGCAGCGCCGGGCCGGCGTGGCTCGGCAGCGACAGTTGCAGCACGGGGATATCGGCTTGCGGATACATCAGCGACAGCGGCACCCAGGCTCCGTGGTCGAGTGGGCGCTCAGGGGCCAGGCGGCTGGGGATGTCGGCGGCGGCCAGCAGGCGCTGCACGTCCAGCGCCACCTCGGGGGCGCCTGGGGCCGGGTACTGCACGGCGTACAGCGCCGGGGGAAAGCCGCCGAAGTCGTGCCAGGTGTCGGGGTTGGGCGAGCTGCCGATCAGCAGTTCGTCGCTTTCCCAGTGGGCAGAGACCACCAGGATCGCCCGTGGCCTGTCCATCCCGGCGGCCAGGCGGGCCAGGGCGGTGCCGCTGGCGCCCGGCTCCAGAGCGAGCATGGGCGATCCGTGGGAGATGAAGAGGGCGGGCAGCATCGGAGTTCCTCCGCGAGGTTGATGCTGCCATGGTGGCGAGTCGATCTATCGATATCCAATATAACTTTCAGCTGATATCGATCGATTCTTTCGTCAGGTCTGCTCGGTTTCCAGGTTGGCCTTCGGCGCGATCTCGTCGAACACCTCGGGTGTCAGCGCCGCCTCGCCGGCGCTGTCGAGCACCTCACGCGGGTGCTCGCTGCCGGGGATGCTGCTGTCGAGCATGCTCAGCAGCTGGGCGCCGCGTGGGGTGAGGACGAAGTTCTCGCCGTTGCCGCCTTCTTCCTCGGGGCGCGGGGCGATGAACTGGTTCTCCACCAGCAGCGATTCGTAGCGGGCGGCCTCGGCGCGGAAGTGGTCGAGGTCGTCGACCGTCTCGCCGGCGTTCTCCATTTCCGCGGCCAGTTCTTCCGCGTAGCGGCGCGGGGCGAAGGATTGGCCGGCCGAGTTCTGTGCCTCGTGCAGCAGGCGTTCGATCAGGTCCCAGTGATAAACCATGGCGATTCTCCGCAGTCGTGGGGCTTATCAGTTCCGACTGGCGCCGGCGGGCCAAGGTTCGAGCTTTTTCACAGCGAGAGAGAGGAGGGCCGTTCGTAGGAGCGAGCTTGCTCGCGAAAGGGTATGCACAAGAGCTTCGCGAGCAAGCTCGCTCCCACGGGAGCATGGGCATGAAAAAGGCTATGTCCCCGTTAGTGTTGTAGTGCCCTGAACCCTTCTGGGTCCCCGCCTGCGCGGGGATGACGAGGTGGGAGCGGAGTTTCTTCCGAAACCGTCATTCCCGCGCAGGCGGGAATCCAAGGGGCAGGCAGCTGCAGTGTTCAGATAGAGGGGCTTGACCGCGCAACGGGTAGGGTGGGTTAGCCGCTTGCCGGCGTAATCCAGCGGTACCGCGGTCGATCGCGTTGATGGGGTATGGCCTGCGACCCAGCCACCCTACCGGCTCCCAGGCAGGCTGCTTCCGCAGGGCAGCTGTAGCGTCTGCAACACGTAACGGGTACATAACCATGAAAAAAGGCGATCCGTGGATCGCCTTCTTTCGTCAGTCGCCGGTTCAGCCGCGGAGGCGCAGGGCCTCGATGCGGTCTTCCAGCGGCGGGTGGGTCATCAGCAGGCCGGCCAGGCCGTTCTTCAGGCCGCCGTTGATGCCGAACGCGGTCAGGCTGTCGGGCATGTGCACCGGCACGCCCTGCTCGGCGCGCAGGCGCTCCAGCGCGGCGATCATCGCGCCGGTGCCGGCCAGGCGGGCGCCGGCGTCGTCGGCCTTGAACTCGCGGCGGCGGGAGAACCACATGACGATGATGCTGGCCAGGATGCCCAGAACCAGCTCGGCGAAGATGGTCGCGACGATGTAGCCGATGCCATGGCCTTCACCCTCGTTCTTCAGCACCACGCGGTCGACGAAGTTACCGAAGATGCGTGCGAAGAACATCACGAAGGTGTTCACCACGCCCTGGATCATCGCCAGGGTGACCATGTCGCCATTGGCCACGTGGCCGATCTCGTGGGCCAGCACGGCGCGCACCTCGTCGGGCGAGAAGCGCTCTAGCAGGCCCTGGCTGACGGCCACCAGGGCGTCGTTGCGGTTCCAGCCGGTGGCGAAGGCGTTGGATTCGTAGGCGGGGAAGATACCGACCTCCGGCATCTTGATGCCGGCATCGCGGGACAGCTCCTCGACGGTCTGCAGCAGCCACTGTTCGTGGCGGGTGCGGGGCTGGGTGATGATTTCGGTGCCGGTGCTCATCTTCGCCATCCACTTGGACAGGAACAGCGAGATGAAGGAGCCGACGAAGCCGAAGACGGCACAGAAGGCCAGCAGGCTGCCGTAGTTCTGGCCGGTGAAGCGATCCACCCCGAGCAGTTTCAGGGTGACGCTGGCGATCAGCAGGACCGCCAGGTTGGTGGCCAGGAACAACACGATGCGCATCATGGTGGGAAGCTTCTCCTCAGGCGAGAGACGTTCTAAGTATGCGAGCTATATAAGGTTGGCCCGGGGTGCCTTCAACCGAGGCACTATTTCAAACTATGTCGCTTGCCGGATTCAGAGCGCTTTCGAACAGCAGGCGGGTGAGCCGCGCGACCTTCTCGCTGCTGTGCTGGGCGAGCGCCTCGCGCAGCTGCCAGGCGAGGGTGGCATGGACGCGGCGCACGCCCGGTGGCAGCGCGTCGCCCTGGGGCAGAGCATGGGGAATGGCGCGAGACAGGCGCAGGAAACCCTTCTCGGTGAGCACCGCCTGGTCCAGCGCATCGTAGGCGATGGTGCTCTCGAAGCGCAGGAAGCCCTCCTCGGCCAGCCACAGCAGGGCGCCGAGACAGGCCTGGTGGCGTTTGCTGGGCAGGCCGAACTCGTCGGGCTCCTCGCGGCCGATCAGGTCCTCCACGTAGAGCGCGACCTTGCGCGGAAAAGCCTGGTAGAGCAGCAGCAGGCCGCTGGCGGCATCCTTGTAGAACTCGTCGATTTGCAGGTCCAACGCTACATCCTTCTCGATCAGTCTCTCGCCTGGCCGCCTCCAGGGGCGCCGGTCGTCACGGTGGGCAGATGCTGAACGCTGCCCGCGCACGAGGCAAGCGCATTGTGTGCGCCGCTCTACTGCCCCGCCAGGAAGGTCACCAGTTGCCGGGCATGGGACGACAGGGATTCCCAGTCCTTGATGCAGAGGCGCAGTTCCCGGGTGGCCCAGGCGTCGTCCAGGGCGACCGGGCTGACCGGCAGTTCCAGGGCGAAGCGCGCCGCCGCGGCTTCGGGCAGCAGGGCGATGCCCACGCGCTGGGCGACCAGCTGGGCGATGGCGTCGAAGCTGGGCGCGCGCACCCGGATGCGCAGTGGCCTGGCCTGGCGGGTGGCCATTTCCTCGACGAAGCGCTGCATGGCGCGTTCCGCCGGCAGGCCGACGAAGGGGTGGTCGAGCGCGTCGCGCAGTTCGATCGACGGGCGGCCGGCCAGTGGGTGGTCACGGGGCACCAGCATGACCAGCTTGTCGTGGCGGAAGGGCAGCGAGAGCAGGCCCCCGGTGGGCAGATTGCCGTCGTAGACGCCGATCTCGCATTCCCCGCTCTGCACGGCACGCAGCACCTCGACGCTCTTCTGTTCCACCAGTTGCAGGTCCACTTCCGGGTAGTCGGCGAGGAACGGGCCGAGGGTGGCCGGCAGGAAGGTGCTGTTGGCCACCGTGGTGGCGGAAAGGTTGAGCGAGATGCGGCGCCGGCCGGAGAGGTCGCCGAGCATTTCCCTGAGCCGCTCCGCCTCGCCGAGCACGCCGCGGGCGCGCTCCAGGATCAGGCGGCCGGTCGGGGTCGCCGTCATGCCGTCGGCCCGGCGCTCGAACAGGGTCAGGCCGCAGCGCTGCTCGAACTGGCGCAGGCGGGTGCTGGCGGCGGAAACGGCGATGGGGAAGGTCGCGGCGGCCTTGCTCAGGCTGCCGGTCGCCTCGATGGCCGCCAGCAGGCGCAGGTCGGTGAGGTCGAAGTGCATCAGGGTTTCTCCTTTAGCGAACGCCATGTTCGTGAAAATGAGATTCTAGCGTGGCGGCGTTATCGCCAAAATAAGGCTCTGCCTCCCTGCCGTGGATCGTCATGAGTTCCCTGTCCCTGCTTTACCGCCGTTGCCTGGCCGATGGGCGCCTGTTCGCCGTCCTGTCGGCCACGGGCTTCAGCCTCAAAGCCATCTTCGTCAAGCTGGCCTACGCGGCTGGCCCGATCGATGCCCTCACCCTGCTGGCGCTGCGCATGGGCCTGGCCCTGCCGCTGTTCGCCTGGCTGCTGTGGCTGAGCCGCGGCGAGCAGGGCGAGGCCGTGGGCGCCGCGGACGTGGCGCGCATCCTGCTGCTAGGGCTGCTCGGCTACTACCTGTCGAGCCTGTTCGATTTCTATGGGCTGGAGCACATCAGCGCTGGGCTGGAGCGGCTGATCCTGTTCACCTACCCGACCCTGGTGTTGCTGCTCCAGGCGCTGGTGCTGCGCGAGCGGCCGAGCCTGCGCACATTGCTGGCGATGGGGGTGTGCTACGCGGGGCTGGGCATCGCCTTCGTCCATGACGTGGGCGTGGCTGAAGCCGGTTCGGACGTGATGGTAGGCGCCGCCTGGGTGTTCGCCAGCGCGGTGACCTACGCGCTGTACTACTTCGGCGCCGGGGTGATGCTCAGGCGCCTGGGTTCGATGCGCCTGGCCGGGCTGGCCGGCGGTGCGTCCTCGCTGATGGTGCTGGTGCACTACGGGGTGGCCGGCGACACGGCGCAACTGGCCAGTCTGCCACTCTCGGTCTGGGGCTTTGCGGCGGCGATGGCGCTGTGTTCGACGGTGCTACCGATCTACTGGATGGCGCTGGCGATCCAGCGCATGGGGTCGACCCAGACCGCAGCGGTGGGCAACCTGGGGCCGGTGCTGACCCTGCTGGCGTCATGGGCGGTGCTGAGCGAGTCGGTGTCCCTTTACCAGCTGGCCGGCCTGGGCCTGGTGCTGCTGGGGATTTCGCGCCTGAAGCCGTCGCGTCCGGCGGCACCCGCGGCGGCAGCCCGCGAACCGGATGCCCAGCCGCTGCGCTAGCGCGGCGGGGTCAGCCCATGCGTGCCTTCATGGCCTGGCGGATGAAGGCACGCTCCTCGGGCGGCAGATGGCAGCAGAAGCGCATCATCAAGCGTGCATCCGGGGTCAGGGGTTCGCGCAGCTGGCGTGGCCGGCTGTCATCTCTGGTCTTGTTCATCCTCTATGTCCTCTCGCCATCGCCCGGAGCCTGCCGGGCCATCATCAGAAGAAAGCCCGCCGAAGCGGGCTCTCCGCCTGACCTGACAGGTCAGGCGATCTGCACGCGCTCCGCCATCGGCCCTTTCTGGCCGGCGGCGACCAGGAAGGAAACGCGCTGCCCCTCGTTGAGCGTGCGGTAGCCTTCGGCCTCGATCTGGCGGAAGTGCACGAACACGTCGGGACCTTGGTCCGGCGTGATGAAGCCGAAGCCCTTGTCGGCGTTGAACCATTTGACGATACCGTTTTGGCGATCTGCCATGATGTCTCTCTCCAGGGTAGGTAACGACCGGGCCAGGCCCGGGCACACCGTTGCGCGTGAAGCCGGGCCGAGGAGATGATCGAACATTCGCCGTACCGCTTAACCGAGCAGTCAGTGCTTGCAGTGCTAGAGAGCCTGGCCGCTCGGGGATAGTTCGAAGAACTTTTGCCGGCCGCCCTGTTTCATGATCCGGTTCCGAAAACGGGCGATCCGCTGCCGCCGCGCTTCCATGTTGCGGCCACGAGCGGTACAACGAAGCAGGCTGCAATTGCACGGGAAGAAGACTGATGGCGGACTGGCTGCAGGGCGGTGAAGCGATGGCCGACCGTATCCGCGACCACGACTGGGCTTCCACGCCGCTGGGGCCTCGCGAGCACTGGCCCGACGTGCTGAAGACCACGGTCGCGCTCTGCCTCGGCTCGCACTTTCCCCAGGCCATCGTCTGGGGACGCGAGCTGATCACCCTGCACAACGACGCCTTCGCGCCGATCCTCGGCGGCAAGCCGCCGGCGCTGGGCCGGCCGTTCAGCGAGGTATGGAAGGAGGCCTGGAGCGACATCCGCCACATCGCGGAAAAGGCCCTGGCCGGCCAGGCCACCTTCATCGAGAACTTCCCCCTGTTGATCGAGCGTGGCGACAGCCGTGAGCTGGCCTACTTCACCTTCTGCTACAGCCCCATCCGTGACCACACCGGCGAGGTGGTCGGCATCCTCGACACGGTGGTTGAGACCACTGCCACAGTGGTCGCCCACCAGCGCGTGTGCTTCCTCGACGAGCTGAGCCGCGCCGTGGCGGACGCCACCAGCGCCGACATGATCATGGCGACCATCACCCGCATGCTCGGCGAGCACCTGCGAATCTCCAGCTGCGCCTACGCCGACATGGACGCCGACGCGGACGGCTTCACCGTGCGCGGCGACTGGGTGGCACCGGGCTCGTCGCACCTGGTGGGCCGCTACCGCCTGGTGGACTTCGGCCGCCTGGCGGTGAACAACCTGGGCCTGGGCCGGCCGCTGGTGATCAACAACAATCGTGAGGAGCTGGCGGAGGAAGAAGCCGCCACGTTCCAGGCGCTGGGCATCACCGCCACCCTGTGCATTCCTCTGGTCAAGGAGGGCCGCCTGACCGCGCTGATGGCGATCCATGACCGCATACCCCGGCTCTGGTCCGAGTACGAGCTGGCGCTGGTCAGCGAGGTCGCCGAGCGCTGCTGGGCGCACATCGAGCGGGTGCGCGCCGACGCCGAGCTGCGCACGGCGATGGCCGCCCTGGCGACCCTCAACGCCACCCTCGAGGAGCGCGTCGAGGAGCGTACCGCGCAACTGGTCGAGACCGAGGCGGCGCTGCGCCAGTCGCAGAAGCTCGAAGCCATCGGCCAGCTGACCGGCGGCGTGGCGCACGACTTCAACAACCTGCTGACCATCGTCCGTTCCTGCCTGCACTTCCTGCAGCGCGGCAACCTCTCCGAGGAGCGCCGTGGCCACTACCTGAAGACCGTGGCCGACACCGTGGAGCGGGGCGCCAAGCTGACCGCCCAGTTGCTCGCCTTCGCCCGGCGCCAGGCACTCAACCCCGAGGTGTTCGAGGCGGGCCAGCGCCTGCGCGCCATCGGCGACATTCTGGACACCGCCACCGGCGCCTGCGTGCAGGTGGCGCTGGAGCTGCCGGACGAACCCTGCCACGTCCGCGCGGACCTGAGCCAATTGGAGACGGCCTTCGTCAACCTCGCGATCAACGCCCGCGACGCCATGGACGGCGAGGGCCGGCTGGTGCTGCGCCTGGCCGCCAACCAGGCGCTGCCGCCCATCCGCGGTCACGCCGGGCAGGACGGGCCGTTCGCCGCCATCTCGGTGAGCGACACCGGCTCGGGCATCGACCCGGAGTTGATTGAACGGATCTTCGAGCCCTTCTTCACTACCAAGGCCGCCGGCCAGGGCACCGGCCTGGGCCTGTCCCAGGTTTTTGGCTTCGCCAAGCAGTCGGGTGGCGACGTGCAGGTGACCAGCGTGCAGGGCGAGGGCACCACCTTCACCCTGTTCCTACCGCAGGTGGCGCCGGAGCCGGACGAAGAGCAGGCCGCCGAAGGTGCCTTGCCCGGCGACGGCGGCCAGCGGCGGATTCTGGTGGTCGAGGACAACCTGGAGGTGGGTGCCTTCGCCGCGCAGATCCTCACCGACCTCGGCTACCGCAGCACCTGGGTGTCCTCCGCCGAGGAGGCCCTGGAACGGCTGGGGCCGACCGGGCAGGATTTCGATGCGGTGTTCTCCGACCTGATCATGCCCGGCATGGGCGGCATCGCCCTGGCCAGCGAAATCAGGCGCCGCCGCGCCGACCTACCGGTGATCCTCACCTCGGGCTACAGCCATGCCCTGGCGGACGGCGCGCACCAGGGCTTCGAGTTCCTGCCCAAGCCGTACTCCGTCGAGCAGGTGTCCCGCGCCTTGCACAGCGCATTGGGCGCCGTGGCGAAGGCGGACCGCGCCTCCTGACTCAGCGCCTCCGTGCGAGGCCGTCGATCTCGTTCCTGACCTGACGCACGAAGGCGGCGATCTCCCGTGGCTGGCGGGCCAGGTCGTCTGCGGCTTCGCCCAGATAGGCCGCGCGGGCGGTTGCCAACAGGGGGCGATGGGCCTCCCGCAGCCGCTGCAGTGCCCACGTGGCGGCCACATCCTTCGCCGCGATGCGGCCGGTGCACAGTGTGTACCAGATGCGCGCCAGGGCGAGCACCACGTTGCGCTCGTCGCCCTGCCAGTCCGCCTCGCCGTTCCACTGGGCAACGGTGTCGAGCAGCGCTCGTACCAGGTCGGTCTCGGGCACCGGCGCGAACAGCTCCGTGGCAGGCGGGCCGACCAGGGCGACGCCGTGCCGCCGAACCTTGGTCAGCAGGATCGCCAGGTCAGGGTCCGCAATCGGGGGCTCGATCGCGCCAGCCTCGATCCCTTCGCGCAGCCATTCGCCGAACTGCAGCTCGCGCCGCGCCGGGTAGCGCCAGGGGACAACCTCGCTGCGGACCACCACTGTCACCTCCAGCGCGCGCAGCGGGCCGTCGGGCACTGGCCAGGCCGACACCGCGAGCAGTCCGTGCATCAGCGCCCGGCGGGTCGCCTCGTTCAGCGGCGCCGAGACAGTCACCAGCAGGTCGATGTCGCTCAGCGGTCTGAGCCCACCGTCGACCGCCGAGCCGAACAGGTTCACGGCCAGCGGTGCCTGGCCGAGGTGGCGGGCGAGCACATCGAGTACCGCCGCGAGTTGCGTGGCGATTTCAGCCGGGGGCGAGGTGTTCATCCGCGAAGCGATCCTGGGCCGGTAGACGGCGCATCCTAGGGTCTGTACGAAAAGTCGTCGAGCGAAGGTCAGGCGAGGGCTAGGCGCCCCCACAAAAACAGGTGAGGAAGCGGACTGGGCTCGCATGCGAGTTTACGAGCTGTAAATGAGCATTCCGAACCCGTTTTAACGAAGCATCACCGAGTGCAGGCACTTTTCGTACAGAGCCTAGCGCGAGCCTCGCGGCGGATCACTCCAGCATGCCGGGGTCGGTCCGCCCGTCGCCGTGCTCGCCGCCTGGCGCCTGCGGGTCATGGCTGTCGCCGTGCTGGCCCTCGGGCACCTGGTCGCCGTCGAGGGTATCCGGCTGTTCTGCTGGGCTGGAGCGTCGATCATCGCTGCGCGGCTGCTCGTGGCGCTGGTGCTGGCCGGCGCTGCTGTCCGGGGCGGCCGGGTCCTGGTCGGTGTGCTTGTGGGCCTGTGCGGAGAGGGCGATCAGGGTGCCCAGCACGATGGCGGCATGGCGTAGCGTGTTCATGAAAGGTAGCTCCCGTTGCGGGTTGGCGTCCGGACCGGAACGGCCCGTCGTGGGCGGCCTCTGCCGATGCCCATATAGAGGTTCGTGGCGTGATGGCGCGCTGGAGTTCCACCTGTGCGACCTGCGAGCTTCGCCAGCCTACCGCTCGTCCGTCATTCGCCAGCGAAGCGTGGAAATAGACGGAACGCCTCGCGACGGCGGCCCCTCCACTGAAACGCATGGGGCAATGTCGCCCCGCCATGCAGGAGATACCGAAATGAGCAACAAGAACCCGGGTAACTTCGCCAATGACCGCCAGAAGGCCTCCGAGGCCGGCCGCAAGGGCGGCCAGAACACTGGCGGCGTCGCCAATGACCGCCAGAAGACGACCGAATCCGGCCGCAAGGGTGGTGAGAGCCGCGGCGGCCGCCAGTAGGCGAGTTCCGCGCAGGGGAGGCCCGTCACGGGCCTCCTCCGCCCGCCGAAAGCGGGAAAACCGTGACCGGAACGGGCCATGAACAGGACTTCTCCAGCATCAGCGCGAACGCGGCGCTGGTGATCCTCACGCTGATCATCACTGACGTTGGCAGTCTCGCTGCTCAAGCGTCGCGCGGAACGCTCCGCCTAGCCTCATCGACGGCTCGCTCACCCTCCTCGTCGAGGACAGCGTGCCGCTGACCTGGCGCCTCCAGCGGTATCGGTCACACGTCCCGCCACGGCAGCACATCGCTGCTGCTCGGCTGGGGGGCTGCTGCCTGGCAACCACCGGACCCGGTGGCACCATCTGCTCACCGGCCTGTACGACGCCAAGTTCGACCGGGTGCTGTCGCGCAGCATGCTGAAGGAGTGATGGGGGCTCAGCGTGGGTGCCGCAGGTACTGGCGCAGCGCCTGCTCCGCCTCGGTGGCGGCGCGCACCGGCAGCCGCAGGGCGCCGGTCTTTTCGTCGGTGTCCATGGGGAGTGCGCGTATAGCTCGACGGCCCACAGCGCCTGGTTGCCGGTATCGAGCAACTGTTGCACGTCGCTGACCTTTTGCCTGGCCATGCCTTTTCTCCAGCGGCTCCGGTGGGGTGGGCAACGAAAGAGAGCAGCATGGCCGGTCGGAATGCACATTCATCTGTCGTAGACTCGCCCCACCCGAGGCCGCCAAGGCCTCTTCTTTTTTCAGCTCGCGAGATGACGGGAGACAACCATGAGCCTGAAAGACCATGCCGAAGCGCTGGATTGCACCGTCTACCGCCCGGACGAGAACGACCCGGACGCCGAGGAACTGGAGCTGGGCGACGCCCGCATCCTCATCGAGGGTCCCTTCGAGGCGCCGGCCGAGTGGGATGCCGCCGAACGCGAGGACTACTTCGACGACAGCGATCCGGCCCTGTTCGTCACCGCGCGCATCGAGTGCGAAGCCAAGGCGGACAGCAGCGCCTGGTTCGTCGCCGAGCCGGGCGACTACGTGGCGGTAATTCGCGGCCTGCAGGTGGAGATGTACTACGTCTACGACCTGGCGGACCGCAGCTATGTGCTGATCCGCGACGACCAGCTGGACTGAGCACCTGTTCTGTGTGCCGAGAAGACGACTGTAGGAGCGGCCTTGGCCGCGAAGCTTTTACCGTGTCATCTCGGTTCGCGGCTGAAGTCGCTCCTACAACTGCATCTATCTTCTGTTCTCGCGAAATTATGAACAGGCTCCGGGAGCCTGCTCACGCTCTGCCGCGCGCCGGTTAAAGCGCTCCGGCGGCGCGCAGCGCGGCGATGGCTGCGGCGTCGTAACCCAGTTCTCCCAGCACCTGCTCGTTGTGCTCGCCCAGTTGCGGGCCGGTCCATTCCACGGTTCCCGGGGTGTCGGACAGCTTGGGCACGATGCCCGGCATCTTGAACGGCTTGCCGTCCGGCAGCTTGGCCGAGAGGAACATCTCGCGGGCGAGGAATTGCGGGTCGCGGAACATGTCCTCGGCGGAATAGATGCGGCTGGCCGGCACCTCGGCGCGTACCAGCACGGCCTCCACCTCGGCCAGCGGCAGGCTGGCGACCCAGCGGTCGATCACTCCGTAGAGTTCGTCGCGGCGGGCGTCGCGGCCGGCGTTGTCGGCCAGGTCCGGCGCGTCGGCCAGGTCGTCCCGGCCGATGGCGCGCATGAAGCGCTGGAAGATGGCGTCGCCGTTGGCACCGATCTGGATGTGCCTGCCGTCGGCGCAGGTGTGGATGCAGGAGGGGGTGATGCCGGGCATGATGTTGCCGGTCCTTTCTCGCACGAAGCCGAACACGTCGAACTCCGGCACCATGGACTCCATCATGGCGAACACCGCCTCGTAGAGCGCCACGTCCACCACCTGGCCCAGGCCGCCATTCACTTCCCGGTGGCGCAGCGCCATCAGCGCGCCGATCACGCCCCAGAGCGCGGCGATGGAGTCGCCGATGCTGATGCCGGTACGCACCGGCGGCCGGTCCTCGAAGCCGGTGATGTAGCGCAGCCCGCCCATGGATTCGCCTACCGCGCCGAAGCCCGGCTGGTCCTTCAGCGGCCCGCTCTGGCCGAAGCCGGACAGGCGCACCATCACCAGCTTCGGGTTCAGGGCATGCAGCACGTCCCAACCCAGGCCGAGCTTCTCCAGCACGCCGGGGCGGAAGTTCTCGATCAGGATGTCCGCGTCGGCCAGCAGCTTCTTCAATACCTCGCGGCCGGCCTCGTGCTTGAGGTTGAGGGTGATCGAGCGCTTGTTGCGGGCCTGCACGAACCACCACAGCGAGGTGCCTTCGTACAGCTTGCGCCACTTGCGCAGCGGGTCGCCGCCGTCCGGCGATTCCACCTTGATCACTTCGGCGCCGAACTCCGCGCAGATGCGCGAGGCGAAGGGGCCGGCGATCAGGGTGCCGAGTTCGACCACCTTCAGGCCGGCGAGGGGTTTGCTGGGGACCATCGTGACTCCTGTTATGCGACCTGGTCGGCGCTCCACTGGCTGTTGCCGGTGGAGTATCTGCGGTTAAATCGATGGGCGAAAGGATGCGTGTTTCCCTCCATCGTTTTCCCTCCCTTCTTCTCTCCGTGAGAATCCATTCCGCTGTCGGTAACGTCGTTCGTCAGACCGCCCGTGACCGAGCCATACGCACGTTTGAAAATATTACATGTGATCTGTTGATTCATTACATGTGAGCAATTAGTCTCTCGTCCATGGAAAGCAAATCTTCAGCCCATTACCAGCGTCTCTTTCGGCAACGCCTGCGCGAGCAGGGTCTGGTCAAGAAAGAGGTCTGGATACTGCCCGAGCACGCCCAGATGCTCGCGGCGTTCGAGCGGAAACTGCGCCAGCCCTTGTCGGGGCAGGCCTCTATGGAGAAGGAGGGAGGTGCCATGCCTCAGGTTTGGACTGCACAAGGTTTATTCGATGCGCTGTCCGTGACGGAGCTGTTCAAGGAAGGCCGGGCGGCCATCGAGCTGATCCAGGGCGCCGACGCCAGCCTGCACGTGACCATGCGCGAATACGGTGATCTGCCGTTGTTCATCGCGGTGTTCGGCGAGCAAATCATCGTCGAGGCGCTGCTCTGGCCGGCGGCGGACGTGCGCGACACGGCGGCCTTCAACGAGGAAGTGCTGCGCAGCCACAAGCTGTTCCCGCTGTCCTCCATCGGCCTGGAGACCCTGCCGGACGGCCAGGCCTGCTACACCATGTTCGGCGCGCTGAGCGCATCCTCGGTCCTGTCCAACGTGGTGCAGGAGATCGAGATGCTGGCGGACAACGTGATCAAGGCCACCGAAGCCTACGAAGACTTCCTCGCGGCCGAAGCCTAAGGAGATAGCCATGAACGTATGGAGCAAGCTGCTGACCGCCCTGCGCGGCGGCGCCAACGAAGTGGGTGAGGCCCTGGTGGACAGCCAGGCCCTGCGCATCCTCGACCAGGAAATCCGCGACGCCGACCTGGAGCTGCGCAAGTCCAAGGAAGCCTTGGCCGAGATCATGGCCAAGCAGAAGCTGGCCGCCGACCGTGCCGAAAAGAGCGCGGCCAAGGTCACTGAATACGAGCAGTACGCGCTCAAGGCCCTGGAGGCCGGCAACGAGTCGCTGGCCCAGGAAGTGGCGGTGAAGATCGCCAACCTGGAAGTCGAACTGGCCGGCGAGCGCGAGCAGGCCGACGGCTATGCCGCCAGCGTGGCGCAGCTGCGCAAGGCGGTGGCCCAGGCCGAGGCCAATATCAAGCGCCTCAAGCAGCAGGTGGATACCGTCAAGGCCACCGAGAGCGTACAGAAGGCGCAGATGGCCGTGGCCCAGCGCTACGGCGGCTCACAGGCCAAGCTGCACACCGCCGTCGAGTCGCTGGAGCGGATCAAGCAGCAGCAGGCCGAGCGTGCGGCGAAGATGGAAGCGACGGCCGAGCTGGCCGAGGCGGCCAACCTCGACGATTCGCTGGAGACCAAGCTGCGCGCGGCAGGCATCAAGGCCGACAACGCCAGCGCCGAGCATGTGCTGGCGCGTCTCAAGGACAAGGCCAAGTCCTGATCGGCTGTCTGGAGAGAGGCCGCGCGAAGCGACCTCTCTCGGTTAATTCGGGGAAAGGAAAGTTATGGAAATCTTCCTGCAGACGGTGTCCTCGTTTCCCACTGCGCTGTTCAGCTTTCTCCTGTGCGTGGCGATCATCTACTGGATGGTCGTGGCACTGGGACTGATCGAGGTCGACGTGCTGAACGTCGAGGTGGACTCCTTGATGGAAGGGACCGGCCAGGCCGAAGGGCTGGCCGGGCTACTGTACAAGCTCAAGCTGGGCGGGGTGCCGGTCACCCTGGTGCTGACCCTGCTGTTCTTTGCGGCCTGGACGCTCTGCTACTTCCTGGAACTCCTGCTGCTGCGCCACCTGCCGCTGGGCTTCCTGCGCTATCCGCTCGGCCTGGTGGCGGCTGCCGCGGCGCTGGTGCTCGCGGTGCCTTTCTGCGCCGCCATCTGCAGGCCCCTGCGCCCGCTGTTCGAGAAGGTCGAGGCGACCACCAGCAAGTCGGTGCTCGGCCAGGTGGCGGTCGTGCGCAGTGGCCGGGTCACCCTGAGCCACGGCGAGGCGGTGCTGGAAGACGGTGGGGCGGGCCTGATCCTGCGTGTGCGCGCGGAAGAGTCGCTCGGCTTCACGCGGGGAGACAGGGTGGTGCTGCTGGAGTATCTGCCAGCCGAGCATGCGTACCGTGTCATTACCGAGAATGAGTTTCGGGGCGTTTGATCCCCTAGCTAAGGAGATTGGAAAACAATGGAATACATCATCCCTGGCCTTATGTTCGCCGGGCTCTTCGTCCTCATCCTGTTGGCCCTGCTGGCCCTGTTCAAGGCCTTCTACATCAAGGTCCCGCAGGGCACGGCGCTGATCGTCAACGACATGTCCTCCACGCCCAAGGTGCATTTCACCGGCGCCCTGGTGTACCCGGTGATCTACCTCAAGGAGTTCATGCGCATCTCGCTGATCACCCTGGAAGTGGATCGCCGCGGCAAGGACGGCCTGATCTGCCGCGACAACATGCGCGCCGACATCACCGTGGCCTTCTACCTGCGCGTCAACGAGACCCAGGAAGACGTGCTCAAGGTGGCCAAGGCCATCGGCGTGGACCGTGCTTCCGATCGCGCGGCGGTCAACGAGCTGTTCAACGCCAAGTTCTCCGAGGCGCTGAAGACCGTCGGCAAGCAGTTCGACTTCGTCCAGCTGTTCGAGAACCGCCAGGACTTCCGCGACCGCATCGTCGAGATCATCGGCAACGACCTCAACGGCTACGTGCTGGAAGACGTCGCCATCGACTACCTGGAGCAGACCTCCAAGGCCTCCCTGGACCCGAGCAACATCCTCGACGCCGCCGGTATCCGCAAGATCACCGAGCTGACCGCGGCGCAGAACGTCGTCACCAACGAGCTGGAGCGCAACGAGGAGCTGGCGATCAAGAAGAAGAACGTCGAGACCCGCGAGGCGACCCTGGCCCTGGAGCGCCAGCAGGCCGATGCCGAGGCGCGCCAGAAGCGTGAAGTCGAGACCATCCGTGCCCGCGAGGAAGCCGAGACCATCAAGGTCAAGGAAGAGGAACGCCTCAAGGCCGAGCAGGCGCGCATCCAGTCGCAGCAGGAAATCGACGTGCGCGCCGAGAACCATCAGCGCGAGGTCGAGGTCGCCCAGCAGAACCGCCAGCGCGCCGTGGTCATCGAGGTGGAGAAGGTCACCCGCGCCAAGGATCTGGAAGTGGTGGCCCGCGAGCGCGAGGTCGAGCTGCAGCGCATCGAGGCCGAGAAGGCCCTGGAAGAGCAGCGCAAGAACATCGCCAACGTGATCCGCGAGCGCGTCGCCGTGGAGAAGACCGTGGCCCAGGAAGAGGAGCGCATCAAGGAGGTGCGCGAAGTCTCCGAGGCCGAGCGCGCCAAGCAGGTCATCGTGCTGCAGGCCCAGGCCGAAGCCGAGCAGGAGCTGGTGCGCCAGGTCAAGCAGGCCGAGGCCGACGAGACCCGTTCCAAGCACAAGGCGGTGGAAATCAACAACCTGGCCCAGGCCGAGCTGGAAGCCGCGGCCAAGCAGGCCGAGGCCAAGAAGCGCATGGCCGAAGGCATCGAGGCCGAGCGTGCCGCGCCCGGCCTGGCCGACGCCCGCGTGCTGGAGGTCACCGCCGCGGCCAAGGAGAAGGACGGTCTGGCCGACGCTCGCGTGCGGGCCGAGCAGCTGATCGCCGAAGCCAAGGGCGAGCAGGAGAAGGGCCTGGCCGAGGCGCGCGTACTGGAAGCCCAGGCCGCCGCCAAGGAGAAGGATGGTCTGGCCGAGGCCAAGGTGCTGGAAGAGAAACTGGGCGCCCAGGCGCGTGGCGAGCAGCAGCTCGGCGCCGCCAAGGCCCAGGCGACCAAGGACCTGGGTACGTCGGAAGCCGACGTGCTGCTGCAGCGCCTGAATGCGGAAGCGGAGGGCCTGAGCAAGAAGTTCGGCGCCCTGGACGCGCTCAGCGACAGCGCCCGCCAGCACGAGGAGTTCCGCATGCAGCTGGAGAAGAGCTTCGAGGAGGCCATGGCCGCCATCGCCGCCAACAAGGAAATCGCCAAGGACCAGGCCGAGGTGCTCGCCACCGCGCTGGGCAAGGCGAAGATCGAGATCGTCGGCGGCGAGGGCGACTTCTTCAATTCCTTCGCCAAGTCCCTCTCGGTGGGCAAGGCCATCGAGGGCGTGGTCGGCAAGAGCCCGGTGGTGCAGGACGTGCTCGCCCGCCTGCTGGCCGGCAAGGCGGCTCCTGCCGTGCCGGTCGCCGCGCCGACCCCGGGCTCC